>NZ_JBFTSN010000025.1:0-39859 GCF_056400045.1 Paenibacillus sp. 01L418 | reverse complement strand
GGATCGTCACCAGCACGATAGCACTCTTTAAGGGATTAGGATTCGATCGTCTGCTGCGATTAAAACCGATGAGAAGTTTGGTGATTCAATTGCTTGGTAAGCTTCGAGTCGGTTCTGCTTGTTACGCGGTAAAAATGACAGGTTACGGTGTTAAATCAGGAGCAGAGACGTTAATCGAATATGGGCTGCAGGGTACAGAGGAGGCTGAAATTACAGCACAAACGGCAATTGCGGTTGCCATGGCTGTATACAGCTCGAATCTGCCAAAAGGAGTTTATCATATTGAGCAATTATTTGAGCTCGATCTCTATGAAACAAAGCTTGAGCTGCGTTTAAAAGAGGACGAGAACAAGCTTTCAATCGCTGCTATTTCCAATATCGAGAGCTGGACTAGGATGAATATGTAGTTTTTCAGCTGATTCATTTGGTATAATTAGCATTAAATGCCTAAAATACTGAATCGGATTTACGATAGGGAGATGGAGCTGAGCATGGATAAACAATCAATGATTGCTTTCATTTTGGAAGAATATGCGTTCGTAAAGGAGGATAACCGCGCACAGTTTGATGCGATTATTCTGCGTTTATCCGGTCATAAGGGCGGCATATCGTTGGAGAGCTTGTCGGCGTGGGAAGAAGATGACCTTACGCAGCTGTACCAAATTCTGTCCGGCCATAAACTGACTCGTGAATACGTACCGGATATCATTCAAGCTTATGCCAGCATCGATAGGGCAAATTTGCCATCGAAAACATCGTTTGGGCCTATCATCGAAACTGAACAAAAATGGGATAAGCCGCGTATTCATCGGCAATATGGCAACTATGAGGTGCCGCAGGCGATTAATCAGCTGTACGAGCTGGAGACTGAACTCGGAAGAGCAATGGATCTAGAGCTGGGGCTTATCATGCAAAAATATGACTTCCGCTATCCATGTACGCCGCCCGATTTTATTCCTTTCGCCAGCTCTGGTTGTGATGGCATTCATTATTGTTTTGTAACGGATTTCGGAGCTGTCAAAGATTTGGAGCAAGCTTATATAGCTGTCGTATCGCCAATGGATTTTGACTCGGAAATATGGCTTGTTTCCAAAAATATTACGGATTTCCTTCGTCTTATTATTACGGATAGAAGTCTACTGTATAATAACCCTGCGACATTTGATGATTTCTTTAAAAAGATGCGAGAGCAGAAAAATGAAAGCTTGGCGGATGAGCATTCAGCGGYGCTGCAAAGGCTGAAAGAGCTTTTTGGACTGCGTGAAATTACTGACTTGGAACAGTATATGCAAAGTGTACGTGAGGAAAGGGCGCAAGCGATTTGCATGCAAACGCTGGATTCGATTGGTGTTGCACCGCTTTTGGGTCAGGTTGATTATATCGCTGAAGGGCCGCTCTCTATTGATTGGGATGATAGGCGGGCGCTCGATGCAATGGTTGAAGAGGCAACCCCGGAGAGAAAGCTTGCTTTCCTTCGTGATGCGCAGCACAAGAAATTAATTTTGGAAGACAGACGGATGCTCAGACGCTGCAAGCGCGTATTGTCGGAGCTGGAGTTATATCATGAACTGAGTAATTTGCTTGAACTGGTTGAATAATAAAATTAAAAATGAATGAGGAGTGTGTTCTCGATAAATCTATTGTTTGTATGCAGCAGAAACAAGTGGCGAAGCTTGACTGCGGAAACGATTTTTCAAGGTGTTGGCGGCCATGAGGTGAGGTCCGCTGGTACGGAAGAGAATGCCCGGATTAAGGTGACAGCAGGTCATATTGGCTGGGCTGATTATATTTTTGCAATGGAGAAAAAACATATTCGAAGGCTGCAAAGCAAGTTTGGCCATGAGCTTTCGGGCAAGCAGCTAATCTGTCTTCATATACCAGATGAATTCGAATACATGAACGAAGATTTAATCGATCTACTTCGATCAAATGCAGCTTCCTATCTCAGCGATCTGGGCTAATGATTAATGCTTTTGTTCGATGGCGAGTAGAAGCTTATACAAAGAATGGGCTCCGAGCAGTTGGTTTCTATTGACTCGATTTAGAAATTGCATCGATTCACGCGCTATTTTTATCGCATTTTCTACCTGGTTATCGTTAACCTCTTTCAGCACCTGCTGAATGATCTCAAGCGACCATACCGCCGCCTTGAAGGTGCGAATAATTAAGATTTGACGCAGGTTTGCTGGACTGAAGATGCGGTAGCCATTTTCCTTGTTGCGATTAACAATAAGGAGACCCATCTTCTCCCAGTGACGAATAGCGGAGCTTGGTATGGTTGTTGCCTCGGATACTTCCCCAATGGTCATCCCTTTTCTTTTCCTTGCTCTATGCAGCAAATGAATCTCATCTGTCTCCAGCGCAAGAATCGTTTTATCGGCGATCGTTTTGTCACGGTGAAGCTCTGCCTGTGCACGGTTTACAAGCCATAACGCCTCATCAATCTCGCCTTGGATCAGTTTAATCATCACTTCTTTGGTAAGCGTCATTCCAAAACCTTCATTCATCGCTCTTATGCACTCAAAGTAAGCGACGTGTTCTGCTGTATATATGCGATAACCGTTTGTCCCTCGTTCAACCGGTGGAATGATGCCCCAATCCTCGTAGTGCCTCAACGCGTTAGTACTAATATTTAATCTCCTGGCAATATCAATCGGTCGAATAATCACAAAAAACACCTCCGAACATTTTCTAAAAACATTAAACAACCATGGGAACCTTTTTGTCAACGAAACAGGTTTAAATAGGGTGTTTATTTGCGTAACCTTCACACTTGCATCAATGTAGTATGCTGGAATAAATGCTGGAAAAGCGCTCTAAATAGGCGAAGCGTTGCTTACCCCAAAAATTTATTGTCAATGAGGAGGACATGCATGAACGATACGATAGTCATTACAGGTGCACGCGAAAATAACTTGAAAAACATTTCACTCTCAATCCCCAAATACAAATTGGTTGTGTTGACAGGGCCCTCAGGCTCCGGCAAATCAACGCTTGCCATGGACACGCTGCAAAGGGAATGTCAGAGGCAGTATATGGAGTCAATGGGGATGGTATCGGATTCCATAAGCAAGCCGAAGGTGGAATCGATAGCTGGACTTTCTCCTTCCATCAGCATCGGTCAGCACGTCACCAATCGCAATCCGCGTTCTACGGTTGGTACGGTTACAGATATTTATACGTATTTGCGTTTTGTCTACTCCAGGCTTAGCAGCCGTGTATGCAGCAGCTGCGGTACAACTATACCGCCTGTATTCGATGAAGAGAATGATATCGCAGCTGCAGAGGAAGAGGAGGGACGCCAGACGATCGTATGCCCGGGCTGCAATAAGGAACATGAGAAGCTCGGAATGGCTCATTTTTCTTTCAATAAGCCGGAGGGAGCCTGCGAAACCTGCAGTGGGTTAGGACATGTTGCCACGCTTGACTTAGAAGCGGTATTCAATCAAGAGCTGAGTTTCCGCGGCGGCTGTGTGACTTGCCTGTACGAAGTACAACTCGAATATTATGCTGTCATTTTAAAGGGTGCAGGAGACCATTATGGATTTACATTTGATCTCGACCTGCCATTAAAGGATTATACGGAAATCCAGCGTGATCTGCTTTATTACGGCGTGGAGAGCGATGCATTCATGAGGCATTTTCCTCTTGCAGCGCCGCCAAAAACAGTCGGAAAAGGCAAGTTTGAAGGCATTGTAACTGGAATGTGGAGAAGGTATAAAGAGAAGGAAAGCGAGCAAGGGGCAGCAGAAAAGGAAAACGATTATTTTAAGCAAGATGGGTGTACGGATTGCAAGGGCATGCGTCTAAAAAAAGAAAGCCGGTCAGCTTTAKTGGCAGGGGCTTCGATATCAGAAGTATCCACTTGGTCATTGGAGGATTTRCTTACTTGGACCAAGCAGCTTCAGGATGCTGTGCCTCCTCAGGGACGGCCGCTGCTTGCGCCTGTCATGACCGATATGCCGATACGTTTGGAGAGAATCATCGATGTTGGCCTTAGTTATTTATCTCTGGACCGACAGACCGTTTCCCTGTCAGGCGGGGAAGCTCAGCGTCTGCGATTAGCGTCACTCCTTGGGTCTGGACTTACTGGTGTGCTCTATATATTGGATGAGCCAACAACAGGTCTACATCCACGCGATACAGCAGGTTTGCTTCGCGTTCTCATGCAGCTGCGTGATTTGGGCAACACGGTACTCGTTATTGAGCATGATATTGAGGTCATGAGAGCTGCAGATCATATTATCGATATCGGTCCAGGAGCAGGATATTTAGGTGGGACGGTCGTTGGCGAAGGCAGCTTGGAGGAGCTGATCGCAAGTGAGAGTTCCGTTACAGGTACCTATTTGCGTCAGGAAAGCTTGCCAGCGGCGGTACGGACAAGAAGGTCAGGCGACGGTAAACAGCTGTCGATTGTCCATGCACATGCTCGTAATTTGAAAGGGTTTGATGTTGCTTTTCCGCTTGGCTGTCTCATCTCGGTGACGGGAGTGTCTGGCTCAGGCAAATCTACCTTGTTATTTGATTTGCTTGCGGAGGGAGGGCAGGGGAAACGACGTATTGCGGGCTGCGACAGCATTGCGGGCTTTGAGCATATCGGAAATCAAATTACGGTCGATCAGTCACCATTAGGCCGTATGCAGCGCTCAAATATTGCGACTTATACAGAAGTATTTACACAGCTGCGAAATTTATATGCAGGGCTGCCAGAAGCGAAGCGCAATCAGCTTACCTCGAAGCATTTTTCATTCAATACACCAGGGGGACGCTGCGAGACTTGCCAAGGACTTGGCGTATTATCGGTAGACATGAGTTTTCTCCCTAATCTTGAAATTCGCTGCACGGCTTGCAAAGGAAAACGATTCAAAGATGAAGTATTGAGAGTCACTTACGAGGGTTATTCGATATCGGATTTGCTTAATATGACGGTTGAAGAGAGCCGAGCTGTGTTTAAAAATAAAGCAAAAATTGCGAGCATGACCGAGCTGCTGTGTGAAGTAGGGTTAGGTTATCTGCAATGGGGACAGTCGGTAAAAACGTTGTCCGGCGGAGAAGGTCAGCGAATTAAGCTGGCGAAGGAGCTGAACAAGAGATCGAACAAACATACCCTTTATTTGCTGGATGAGCCAACAACGGGCTTGCATCTAGCGGACGTTGAACAGCTGCTTGCTCTACTCAATAAATTAGTGGATGCCGGCAATACGGTCATTCTGGTTGAGCATAGCTTGGAAATTATCCGGGAATCCGATTGGGTCATCGATATAGGGCCCGAGGGAGGTGCAGCAGGCGGCAATCTTGTCGCAGCAGGAACGCCAGAGCAAGTAGCGTCTATTGCTGCTTCCTATACAGGACAGTTTTTGAAAAAAGCGCTGGCTGGCGGATTGTAGGAATATATAAAAGGGAGCTGTCAACGTCGATTGCGTTGGCAGCTCCCTTATTCGCTATTCGGCAGCGAGCTCTAAAATTCGCTCATTCACATGATCAGAATATAACCCGCCATGGTAGCAGATGACTGTGTTTATGTCGTATTGCGTTAATTTTTTGATGGATTTTTTTGCGGTATCCGGATCGAGACAATAATGTGGGGTCGGTCCTAGCAGCTGGTCGTTTTCAACGATTAGAGCATCAGCTGCAATTAACGTTTTGCTAGCAGTATGATAAAGGCTAAGATGTCCGGGCGTATGCCCAGGTGTGCCAATGACGATAATTCCTCCGCAATACGGCAATTGTTGCCCATCCGTAATGATAACATCGACATTCGCTTTAGGCGGATTTTCAAGCGTCTTCCTGAATGCGGCTCGCCATTCCTCAGGCACCTCTGCCGGCAAGGCTTGGACAGCTTGCTCAATCGATTCTGGTGTAACTTTGAGCAAATGTGCTTCACCTTGAATGTAAGGAGCCTCTACTTTGTCCGCAAGCACCTCCGCCTTATGAGGCAATTCCTGCAAAATCGCAGGCAAGCTTCCAATGTGGTCAAGGTCTTGATGGGTAATAATGATTTTGTTAAGACGCTCAAACGCAAGTCCAGCACGCTCCATTTGCTCCTTTATTAATGGCAGCTGCCCCGGATAGCCAGTATCCACTAAGATCACGGTGTCGTTATCCCAAATTAAAGTGGGATAAATTGTTTCCATTCGACCCATCATGACCGCTGATATCGGCATCATATTAACTCCGCTTGCAATGTTCATTTTAACCCTCCGCTACTGTTTAGAAGTTTTTGCTGCAGGTGAGTTGCTCATTTCAAGTAACATCGTACCAGTAGTTAAAATGTATGTAAATAGTAAAATATTATATTATACCACAAAAATAATTATTTGTCAATATGCATTAGTAGCGTTTTTGATGAAATAACGTTTCATCTCACGAATCATATATTCACGCCCAATGGGGCCCCAAGGGTCCCATTCTCTAGAATCGGGATAATGTGCTCAAGCGCATTGTTTTTGTAAATGGGATGCGTGATGCGCTCATCACATTGGAACTGCAAGCGATCGTAAAATAACTCCGTAAAGGTATGTTCACTATTTCCATAAAGGCGGCAATTATTTGGCAGCAGTCTTATGATTACCCATTTTCCTTGTTTTGTAACCGAAGCAAGCTTTTTTCTTGCGTCCTGCTCGGCCATGATCATTTGCCGAATGATGATTTATTTAATTGCTTGGAAAAAAGGTGTAAATCCCTTTCGCCTCGTATTAGTCGGCATAGGTGTGGCTTCCTTGTTGTCGGCGATGACGACATTTATGCTTGTGTTTAGCCCTGCCTATTATTCCAGATACTCCTATATTTGGTTGACCGGAACAGTTTATGACACAACCTGGACCTATGTATGGAACCTTTTACCATGAACCTTCGTCTTAATGGTTATCGCACTCGATTTATCTATTTATTATATCGGACACGAAGTAACAGGTAGCAATGGTTGAATTTTTTTGGAGAAAGGAAGTGTGCATTTGAAGCGTGGCTACATCATTCTGATTGGCGTCGTAGTTGTGGCTGCTGCAATTTTGATGTTTTTGTTTCGGGTAAACGAGAATCAGGTTACCGTCCAGCGCATGCTTGATTTCGAGCAGGCAGAGCCGACCTCGCAAGTGGTGTGGGAGGATCGAGAGTCGATTCGAGCATTCGAATATGCATTCCGATTTGGTAAGCAGATGAAGGGAAAGGTCGATATCGCGGCACCACCCTATTCTGTAATCTTAGGGGACTCGCGTTACCTGCTTTGGATATCGAAGAGCAGCGAGCATGGGAATTTCATGAAGCCAGGTGATACTGGAACGCTTTATCGATTAGGGAAATCATCCACGAAGAAGATTTGGACTTTGCTGGAAGATGCGTATTCGGTGAGTGGTTCTGGCAAAGAAGGAGCAGACGAGCAAGTAGACGGAGAACAGCAGAATACACAGAGCATGTCGCCATCACCTATAATCGAGTCTTCCACTCCCATTCCTATGCAGTCGTCTGAGTCGCCGAATAACGAAGTACTCGAGCCAGCGTATTTGGAAAGCTCAGCTTTCACGGAAGAAGAGAAGCCGCTTATCGAGCTAATTAATTTGCGAATAAAGTATATGCATGAGAAAAAATGGGATGATTTTTTAAACTTGTACACGGAAAGTGCACGCAAGTCACGCGAAGATTCAAGTGGCATTACCGGATTCACAATTACAAGCATAAAGGTCGAACAACCAATAGCTATTAAAGAGCAAAAGTCGTTGTTTGAGGCTGTCGTTCAAGTTTCGGAGATCAGGAACAATGAAGACAGCGGTGGAAGCTCAGTGTATGTGTTCCATAAGAGCAAGGAAAAAGGTGCTGAATGGCGTATAGCTGATGTAGATTAATCGTTAATTAGCGGCTTCACACTGCCAAAGCGGCAACTCGGAGTCTACAATAAAGATATAAAAATAGCGGCAGCAATTGTGTGTATACCCTCGTCATAGGCTGGATAGCCGGAAATGAGAGTGGTTTACATCATTGCTGCCGCTATTTTCGTTAACCTTTTAAACGGTTATGAATTCTACCTCGATATGAATGACCTCAGACCGGCTGYCAATTCGTACCGGCGGTCCCCAAGTTCCGAAGCCTGATGATACGATGGCGTTCAGGCCGCCTTTTTTTAAATAACCCCAATCAAGCTCAAACAGCTTTCTCGTAATCAGATGATTAGGCATCATCTGGCCGCGATGGGTGTGGCCGGATACGGAGATGTCGATGCCGTTATCTGCGGCGCTTGCGATGTCGGAAGGCTGATGATCGAGCATGATTAGCGGCCTAGTTTGATCTAGAGGAGCGACAAGCTCCTGAATAGGCAGCCTTCCTTTGCCGCTGAATCCCGCAGCCGCCTTATCTTTACGGCCGATGACATAGAAGCTGTCAGCAATGAGCGCCGTCTCGTCCATAAGGACACGAATGCCGATTGCATCCATTGCCGCAATAAATTCTGGCACTTTCCGGCCAATGTATTCGTGATTTCCAGTTACGGCGTAAACGCCTAGTGGCGCTTTGAGCTTGCCAAGTTCAGTTGACATGTTTTTGCGAAGAAAAGGCTCAATATCATCATCAAGAATATCGCCAGGAAGCAGGATAAGATCCGGCTCAATTTCTTCAACCTTGTTCACCAGCCTAACTAAATGCCGATTGCCTACGATTGTACCCAAATGAAGATCAGAAGCCATGGCGATGCGCAGCTTCTTCAATTTTCCAGCAGGTTTTGGCACTTGAACATGATAGGTTCGAACAATTGGGCTCCATGCATTCCAAGAACCGCGGATAAGGAGTACAGCCATAATAAGCAAGGCAAGCCCGCCTACACCGACAATATAGATTGATTTTTCAGCGCCAGCTGCTTTTAAGATAAGGGCAACAACATTGGCAGGCGGCAAAATGATTACGGCATATTCCAATACGGCAAACCAGTAGGAACCAATCAGCTTCAATACCTCGGCAACCGGTTTAAAAGGCGCACGGTAAGCGAGCCGGCCGATAATGTACGAAAATGCAATGACACTAGCAATGATCGTATACACTGTCGCATTTTCGAAATGAAATAAATGAGATAAGAACAGCCACCCATTCCAGCCAATATAGAAGGAAATGCCGCTGTATAAGAGCAAAACACCAAAAACAATAGCAACAACACGCAGCTTCATCCATCAACGCTCCCTAGCTCTTAATCTGCTTTCTTATAAGCTGAACCTACTATATCACACCGAGAATATAGCAGTAAAATTCACAAGAATAGCAGGAATAGATTGCTAATCGCCAAGTGTTTCAATACGATAGGAAGGATGCGAAATCGATGCATAAAGGTTTTACAGCATGCTGGGAGTTAAGGCTGCAGGCGTTGCGCAGGCTGCGAGCCTATGGTATCGTTTCGTCATAATGATTGATGCGAATGAGGCATCTAAATGGAATGGAGCGAATAATCCGAATGAAATCGCTTGTACTGGCAGAAAAACCGAGTGTGGCGAAGGAAATAGCCCGTGTACTCGGCTGCGGACAGAAACATAAAGGCTACATGGAAGGCCCTAAATATGTTGTAACTTGGGCGCTGGGACATTTGGTGACACTGGCTGAACCTGAGGATTACGATCCGAAATATAAAACTTGGAATTTGGAAGATTTGCCGCTGCTTCCGCCAAAAATGAATTTAAAAATTATGAAGGAAACATCACAGCAATATCGTACAGTAGCTCAGCTTTGTAAACGGCAAGATATTAGTGAGCTTATCATCGCTACGGATGCTGGCCGAGAAGGCGAGTTAGTCGCTCGTTGGATTATGGAGCTTGTTCATTGGCGCAAGCCGTTTAAGCGTCTTTGGATTTCATCTCAGACGGACAAAGCGATAAAGGACGGCTTCAACACCTTGAAGCCAGGCAAGGACTATAACAATTTGTATGCTTCGGCCGTTTGCCGTGCAGAAGCGGATTGGTTGATTGGATTAAACGTGACGAGAGCATTAACGACCAAATACAACGCACAGCTAGCAGCTGGACGCGTGCAAACGCCAACGCTCGCCATGCTGATGGAGCGGGAACAAGAAATACAATCGTTTCAATCGCAGCCATATTGGAATGTGTCTGCTGATTTTGGCTCATTCTCTGCGCATTGGCGGGAGCAGGATGCACATGACGGAAGAGTATGGAGCCGTGCTGATGCTGATGCGATCGCCGCTCGTATCAAGCAGGGAACTGCAAAGGTAAGCAAGCTTCGCACCTTGGAGAAATCGGAGCCGCATCCCCAGGCCTATGACCTTACTGAGCTGCAGCGAGATGCAAATAAACGTCTGGGCTTCTCGGCCAAACAAACGTCCAACGTGCTTCAGAAGCTTTATGAGCAGCATAAGCTGGTTACGTATCCGCGTACAGATTCCAGATATTTGTCGAGCGATATGGTTCCTACCTTAAAGGGACGGTTAGAGAGCATCGCTGTTGGGCCTTACACACAGCTGGCTCGCAAGCTTGTCAGAATGCAGCTTCCAATAACGAAGCGAATTGTAGATGACAGTAAAGTAACAGATCATCATGCTATTATTCCTACAGAACAATTCGTAAATCTGTCTGCTCTAAGCAATGATGAGCGCCGATTATACGATTTAATCGTAAAACGGTTTATTTCATTATTTTATGGACCTTATCGTTACGATGAGACGAGTGTTGTGCTTGCTGTAGGCAAGGATATGTTATACGCAAAAGGGAAGATCGAGAAAGAAAAGGGCTGGAAGGAAATTTATCAATCAGATGCTTATTCTTCCGTTCAAGATGAGGATGACGACGACGGAGCGGGCTCAGGTCAAGGGAAATCCGACGGACAGCCTGCTCAGCTGCTTCCGCCGCTATCCATCGGACAATCGCTCCCTGTGAAGCAGGAAAAGGTACGCGAGCTTCGCACAATGCCGCCAGCACGCTATACAGAAGCGACACTGCTTACTCGCATGGAGAAGCACAGTCTTGGAACACCGGCAACAAGAGCTGATATTATTGAAAAACTGCTCGGAACAGATACGATAACTCGGACGCAAAACAAGCTGATGCCAACGGGAAAAGGAAAGCAGCTGATTGAACTCGTAGTAAACGAGCTCAGAAGTCCTGATTTAACAGCAAAATGGGAGCAGGAGCTGGAGCGTATTGCGAAAGGTAAAGGCGACCCGGCTGCCTTTATGAAAAATGTTAGACAGCAGGCTGCGAAATGGGTTTCTGAGGTTATTGCTGAGACGAAGGAATATAAACCGCATAATTTGACCCATTCACGTTGTCCTGAATGCGAGAAGCCGTTGCTCGAAATTAACGGAAAACGAGGCAAATCGCTCGTCTGCTCAGATCGTGAATGCGGCTATCGCCGTTCAGCAGAGCCAATGCTCTCCAATAAGCGCTGCCCGCAATGCCATAAGAAGATGGAGATTAAAGACGGCAAAGCAGGTAAATTTGCACAATGCAAACCATGCAATGTCATCGAAATGCTTGGCGATAAGCAAAGCGGCAAAGTGAATCGCAAGCAAAACCAGAAACTGATTGAACAGTATAGCGATAATACGTCGATGTCCAATAGCTTGGCAGATAAGCTTAAGGCAGCACTCGAGAAACAATCAGGCAAATAAATTAGAGAAAACCGGCAAGCAACCCTTAAAGGGCAGCTTGCCGGTTTTTTTTGTGAAAAGAAAAAATAAAATACCACTTTACAAACCGACCAGCGGTCTGTATTATAGAGACATCAACAAACCGACCGACGGTCTTCTGTCCTTTTAAATAATTTATCGTCGATTGCAACTCATAATAAACAATTAATAATAAAGGAGGCTGCTTATGGTAGATTACACTGCAAATGCGAGTTATAAATTATTGTTGGAAACAGCAGAGCAGCTCATTCAGGAAAAAGGCTGCCGACATACCACATTGCAGCAAATTATGCTTAGTACCGGATTGTCCAAAGGTGCCATCTATCATTATGTAAAAAGCAAAGAAGAGCTTTTTGGACTTATATTGTCTTCGCAAGTGGAGCTCATTAATGATTCCTTCCTGCTTACGATAGAGAAAAGCTGCAGTCTTACAGCTCCATTGCTTGCTATTACTGAGGGGCTTGATCAGCTTCAGCAGAAGGATAGTGTAGCTAATCAAATCTTAACTTATCTGCTTAGTCAGAAGGATAAGCCAGGTATTGCAAGTGTTCTGCAGCAATTTCACGAGCGTTCAACAGCGACCTTGCTAGAGTGGATAGAAAGCGGACAAAAAGAGGGTCTCATTGCTCAAACCGTGGATGCGCGTAAAGCAGCGGAGCAAGGCGTAATGCTTTCATACGGCATGTGCGTTCGGAACATTATGTTAGCCGACACGCTTTCATCACCAGCTCGTGCATTCGAGAAAGAAGATTTTTATACATTTATGCTGCTCATTTTACAAGACGGAACTTCTGAATAGTGTCAAAGAGAATCACGACAAGGATAAGTACCGATGATTAGATTTCTTGCAATTATTTTATTAACTGAAACGGTGGTGGAGCCAAAGTGAGCTCAAACAAAAAAATACTTATCATTCAAGGAAATCCCAACCCTACCAGCTATTGCAGCTCTTTGGCAAAGGCTTATGCTGACGGCGCGGTGCAGGGGGGCGCTGAGGTTCGAATCATACAGCTGCATGAGCTAAGCTTTAATCCTAATCTTGCCTTCGGCTATGCGAAGCGTACAGAGCTTGAACCGGATTTGCTAGAAGCTCAAGCATCGATGAAGTGGGCGGATCATCTCGTCTTTATTTATCCGACTTGGTGGGGGACGCTGCCGGCTTTGCTCAAAGGTTTTTTGGATCGGGTGCTGCTGCCAGGTTTCGCTTTTAAATATCGTGAAGGCTCTATATTTTGGGATAAGCTGTTGTCTGGCAAAACAGCTCGCTTGATCGTTACACTGGATACACCAGTATGGTACAACCGCTTTGTATACGGTCAGCCAGGGCATCGCGCAATGAAGAAAGCAACACTTCAATTTTGTGGAATTAATCCAGTACGGATTACGAATATTGGTCCAGTAAAAGGTTCTACGGATACGAAACGAGGCAAATGGCTAGCGATTGTTGGTAAGSTTGGTAATAAAGGCTCCTAACCTATGTCATTCATCCAAGAGACAGATAGTGTTCTGTCATATGCTATGGATGAAGAGGTAGGAAAGGGGAAAGATTTCATTGGGTGATAATCAGGGTAGGCAATTAGCTAGCAAATGGGCTAAGACGGCAATACTGCTCTCTCATTCCAGCATCGCACCGCATATTCCTCCAACTAGGAGATTTACGGCCAATAACCTCAGAAGCATGTTGGATACACATCAAATGGTTGTTGTTAAGCCAGTAGTCGGTGCTGGCGGACACGGCGTTATAAAGGTTACGCGATACGGCGATGGGTATACCTATACTTATTATTCGCAGACGAAACGATTCGCTAGTTTTGCGGCTTTAGTAGGATCGCTTAACAATCAACGTAAAGGCCGTGCTTATATTATTCAAAAAGGGATATATTTGGCAACGGTGGACGGCAGGCCTATTGATTACCGAGTAAAATATGTGAAGACGGATAACGGCTGGGTCTATCGTGCAATTGTAGGGCGAATTGCTAGAAAAGGGCTGTTCGTAACTAATTTATGCCGAGGCGGCACATTGGTTTCAGCAGCAGACGGGATTAGCAGATCCCTATCTTCAGCACAGGTAGGGGAAAAGAAGCGGAAGATGCGTGAGCTTACCGTATTATCGACAAATGTGCTTGAAGCCAAGTACCCCGGAATTGGCCAGTTAGGGTTTGATTACGGTATTGATAAACAAGGTAAAATATGGATATTTGAAGTGAATACAAGGCCGCAATAACAGGCAAACAAAAGGATGCGTAGAAGTGGAAATCACTTCTTAGCATCCTTTTGTTCAATATAAGAAAGTAGATTATTTTCTCATACTTCTCTTATATTTCTCCGTCAAAGCGGCTTCAGCATCCAGAGGGTGCCGAAGCCGTTTTTGCTTTATTCATAGCTAAAGATCGGGCTTGGTCTCATTTTGGCGGAAAAACTCTCCGTTACGAAGCCCGTCGACGAATTGCTGAAGCCAGCTGTAATACTCAATACCGTGGCGCAGTTTGTTCAAGTCCTTTAGGCATAGGAGCCGCTCCTCAGCCTCCGTATCAATATCTAAGATGATTTCAGACAACGGAGGAATAACCTCATTTATTGCACCGAGCATGACATCGATCTCGCGCTGCAGCTTAGCAGCAAAGAAGTTTTGGAAGGCTTGGAAAAAGTCAGTCTCCGCTACATATAAATCTTTGCGTTCCAGTTTTTCATCCAATTTCATTATCATCTTTGAATCCATCAAGGATCGAACGGCATAGCTCATATTGCTTTTGCTCATATTCATTTGCTGCTTCATTTCTTCAAGTGTCATCGGTTTATCTTCAAAAAACATGATGCCGTAAAGCTGTCCGAATGAATAATTAGCACCATATAAATCCATCGTCTGGGCAATAGCGTCTATTATCTTTCCTCTTATTTGCTCCTGAGTCGTGGGCAAACTATTCTGATCGCTGGTGGAAGCTCTTTTCACAACATCACCTACAAGATTAAGATTTTATGATTCATTATACAGCAACAATATTAGTTGAAAGTGAATCTTTCAGGAAAACAACTCTTTTACAAGATCTTTATCAGACGTTAACGTTCAGATAATGTGGCTGTTCTAAACTGAGTGTACAATAATTTTTGAACAATAGAGGTGAAAATGAGTTATTAATGATAATTATAGCAAACATTAAGAAAAAATTGAACGATAAACAGGAGATGATAAAACGCGATATGGCTAAGGAATGGAAGGCTCTATTGTTCACGCTGCCGGCTATGATTCCATTGATTGTATTTTGGTTGATCCCGCTGGGAACTATTTTTTATTTGAGCTTTACGGATTGGGATTTTATGAGTCCCGTTAAAACATTTGTAGGTTTTGAAAACTATATTTATTTGTTCAATAATTCAGCATTCTATCAATCCCTTGGCGTAACACTCCTCTTTTGTCTTGGTAGTGTGCTACCGGTGATGGCTTTTGGACTCGCGCTAGCGTTGTTGCTTAACCGGAAGATGAAGGGCTCGGTTATATACCGGACGTTATTGTTCTCTCCTTGGGTTACACCAACGGTTGCTGTATCTATTGTATGGTCTTGGATATTCGAACCTAAAGTAGGAATGGCCAATACGGTGCTGAGATGGTTCGGCTTTGACGGAATTGGCTGGCTTCAAGATACGAGATGGGCGCTTGCAGGGGTGCTGATCGTTACCATCTGGAAGCTGATGGGCTGGTCGATGGTGTTTTTCTTAGTCGCCTTGCAAAATTTGCCGCGAGAGCTATTGCAGGCTGGAGAGCTGGACGGAGCGGGAAGCTGGAGCAAGCTTCGATATATTACGATTCCGCTAATATCGCCAACGACCTTTTTTCTTTTTATTGTACAAACGATATCGGCGCTGCAAGCTTATGATCAAATTAACGTGTTAACGCAGGGTGGCCCGGCCGGTTCAACAAGAACGCTTCTATATATGTATTATCAATCGGCTTTTGAGTCGTTTGATATCGGAGAAGCTTCCTCTGTGGCGGTTGTGCTCGTAGCTATCTGTATGGTGCTATCGATCGTATCCTTTGCCATCAGCCGTAAAACCGTTCATTACAGCTCATAATCGTCAACCGCATGGAGAGGAGAAAGATTGTTATGCAAGCTCAAAATGTTTTTCGACGTACGATCAGGCATTTGTTATTGCTGCTCTTCAGTGCCGTTATGGCCTTTCCATTCTATTGGATGATTACAAGCGCGCTCAAAACAAATGATGAAATATGGCAATTCCCGCCGACCTTTTGGCCAAGTTCTCCTCAGTGGAGCAACTTTTTGGCTGCTTGGCTAGAAGCGCCTTTCTGGCGGTATTTAACGAATAGCATTCTCGTAGCTTCAGTCATTGTTCTGCTGCAGGCACTGAATTCTGCGATGATGGCTTATGCTTTGACGCATATGCGATTTCGATTGAAGAAAGCCATCACAGCAATCATAATGCTTGGTTATATGATTCCTAGCACAGCGGTTTACTTGCCGAGCTATATGATTTTGGCCAAGCTCCACCTGCTCGATTCCTATGCTGGCCTCATTTTATCCAACTGCGTCAGCGTCTTTTCCATTTTTTTGATCAGACAAGCTTTTTTACAGGTGTCGCATGAACTGGTAGAGGCAGGGCAAATCGATGGTGCGTCATCCATGCGGATTTTATGGTCGATTCTTATTCCGGTGACGCGTTCCTCCTTTATTGTGCTCGCTCTTATTACGTTCATTGAACATTATAATAACTATTTTTGGCCGATGCTGATCACGAAAAATCCGAATCTGCAGCTAGTCTCGGCTGGCCTTAGAAGCTTCTTTGTGGAAGGAGGAGCCTATGGCTTGAAGTGGCCGCTTATTATGGCGGCAAGTTCTTTTACGATTATCCCGCTGCTTGTGCTGTTTCTTTTTGCGCAGAAGACGATTATGAAAAGCTTCAATATGTCAGTTGGCGTGAACAAAGGGTAGAAAATAGGCTTTGCTTGTTGTTTTATACAAATCGAGTGGAGGAATCAATTACAATGTTGAAAATGAAGCAAGGTTTAGCTCTGATGATGGTAACCAGTTTTGCGGTACTGGCAGCGTGTGGACAAACAGCAGGAAATACGAAAACGAATAATGGAGCTAATGCAGATCCAACCAATGAGGCAAGCGAAGCTCCTGCTCCTAAAGAGCCAGTTACGATTGAGTTCTGGTATGGGCTTGGCGGCAAGCTTGGCGAAACGATGAAGGAAAAAATCGACTTATTCAACAACTCGCAGCAGGAGGTAATCGTGAAAGGGATCGCCCAAGCGGATTACTCCGAAACCGAGCAGAAGCTCCAAGCTGCGATTGCAGCGAAGCAAGCGCCTGCTGCTGTTCTTTCCTCTAATATGAACTGGGCAAAAAAAGGATTATTCGCTGACATGAGCGAATTAATTGGTGCTGACTCTTCTTTCAATAAAGAAGACTTTGTACAAACATTTCTTGAGCAAGGACAGCTGGACGGCAAACAATATTTCCTTCCGATGTATGGCACGACGCAGGTCATGTATTATCGCAAGGATGCACTTGAGAAGAGCGGACTTACAACAGAAGATTTTAAGACATGGGAAAGCTTAGCTGCTTCGGCGTCGAAGATGGCGGTTAAAGCGAATGGAAAAACAAGCTTCTACGGCTGGGAGCCGATGTGGGGCATGGAAAATATGATGGATGCTGTATTAGGCAAAGGCGGTACCGTTCTAAGTGATGATGGCAAAACCGTGATGATTGACTCTCCAGAATGGGTTGAGACATGGGAGATGTTCCGCAAATGGATTCATGAAGATAAAGTGATGACGATCCACTCCGGCGGCCAAGGATGGGAATATTGGTACAAAACGATCGACGATGTTATGAAGGGACAAGCTGCAGGCTATACGGGATCAAGCGGCGATCAAGGTGATCTTGATTTCAATATCGTTGGGGCAATGGAGCAACCGGGCTGGGACGGCATAGGTGCAGGCAAACCTGTTGCAAGTGCAATTATGGCAGGCATTCCATCTGGCGTTAGTGAAGAACAAAAAGAGGCGGCATACAAATGGCTTACGTTCTTCTCTGAAACGAAAAATACCGCATCATGGTCGATTGGTACGGGCTATATCGCAGTTCGCTCATCCGCACTTGAGGACGAGGAATACAAAGCATTCAGCGAGAAAAACCCTCAAATTAAAGTGCCGCTTATGCAGGCAGCTCATGCATCTGCGCCATTCCAGGACCCGACAGGCGRCAAAATAAACGATTCGCTTAAGATTGCAGCTGATAAAGTGCAAATCGGAAATGTTTCTGCTGAGAAAGCGCTCAAGGAAGCGAAGGAAGCAGCACAGAAGGAGCTCGACAGATTAAAATAGGAGGAATTGTTAATATGCCTGACTTAATAATAAATAATCGAGCATACAAGGTGTCAGGCATCTTGTTTGACAAGGATGGAACGCTGCTGGATTTCATCGGGATGTGGGGCAGCTGGAGCGAGTTCATATTCATTGAGCTAAAAAATCAGCTAGAGCACCGAGGAATTCCTTTTCAGCTTGATCGAATTCCTAGCCTTTGGGGCACGAAACATGATGCTGACAACAAGATCATCGATTATGATCGAAATGGTCCGCTTGCTATGGGCACGATGAATGACTTGTATGCAGTGCTTGCTTGGCAGTTGTACAGCCAAGGCGTATCGTGGGCAGAAGCGATGGAGCATGTTCAGCATTGCAAGAAGCAAGCGGATATTGAGCTGGAGCTCTCGCGCCCAGCTCTCCCGCTGCCTGGAAGCATTGATTTTCTGGATAGCTGCAGAGAGCATGGCATTAGGCTTGGCGTTGTCACYGCTGATGAAACGGAGGCTGCAAAAAAACATTTGGAGTGGCTTGGAATTCGCAATTATTTTGATGTCGTAATCGGCACTGATTTGGTTGAGCGAGGCAAGCCGTTTCCGGATATGATGCAGCTGGCCTGCCAGAAGCTTGGAATTGATTGTTCGGAGGCTGCGATTATAGGCGACACTAATGGAGATATGCGGATGGGACATGCGGCTGGGGCTTGTGTAAAAGTTGGTATCGCAGATGTTGCCGAAGGATCTCGCGTCCACAAGGCGCTTCCTAATGCAGATGAAGTTATTGCTTCTTATAGTGAACTAACGATTAGGAGACGAGTGAATGAAGAGTGAAATGGGCTGGGGATGGACATTTCTTCTTCTCGCTATCGTATTAGAGCTGTCAGGAACCGTTTCTATGAAATATTCAGCGGGCTTTTCACGATTTTGGCCCTCTGTACTCATGTTTTTGTTTTATGGTGTCAGCTTCACGATGCTAAACTTCGCTCTATCTTATATGAATGTGAGCGTTGCCTATGCGATCTGGTCAGGTATTGGCATTATTCTCATTACGATTGTCAGCGTTACGATTTTTCATGAAAAGCTGCCTATTACCTCATTGCTCTGGATCGCTGTTATCGTTGTTGGAGTAGTGGGCTTGAATATGAGTGTAAAAAACCATTAAATGCAAGCAGAAAGGGAGAGGAATAAAATGCTGTCTCCAATTATTAGTTTTCAAGTCATTACGGACACCCATGTTACGAATGACCGGGATCATATTCACAATAAGCATTTCGAGCAAGCGCTTCTTGATATTGCTGCATATGCCTCTAACAGTATAGGCATAATGCATGTTGGAGACGTGACGGATCATGGACTCCGACCTGAATATGAGGAGTTTACCCGCATTTGGGAAGCAAACAAAGCAGGACTGCCAGAGATGCTGCTTACGTATGGCAATCATGATATTTTTTTAGGTGAATGGAGCAATCAACTTAAACTCTATGAATCTAGCACCGGCATGAAAGGTCCATATTATGATAGATGGCTGGAGGGCTATCATTTTATTTTTCTTGGCTCGGAGCAAGGATTAAAGGATTTCGCCTATTTGAGTACAGAGCAGCTTGACTGGCTTGATGAGCGTCTTGGTGAGCAGGCATCAGCATCAAAGCCGGTATTTTTGTTCCTGCATCAGCCGCTGAAGGATACGGTTGCCGGCTCGCTCGAGGAGCAGGGCTGGTATGGTGTGACTCAGGACAAAGAATTGAAAGCAATATTGAAAAAGCATCCTCAGACCATCATGTTTAACGGACATACCCATTGGGAGCTGGAAGCGGGACATACCTGCTTTGAAGGAAAAGGTGAAACGGCGACCATATTTAATACGGCATCGGTCGCTTATTTATGGACGAATGAGGACGAGTACAAAGAGGGCAGCCAAGGTTATCAGGTTGACGTGTACGCAAATAAGATTATTGTGCGCGGCAGAGACTATACGACTTCCTCATGGATCGAAAACGAGCAGTATGAATTGAATTGGTAAGGAATCATTTCTCATATGAGCCCCAATTGGGGCTTTTTTTATGTGATTGTATGTGGGCTAGTGTAGGAAATAGGGAGAGGTTTCAATATATTCCATTAATAGATTCATATAAAGCGATTAAAGTTTTTTATTGAGAGGATGTAAAAAAGACCTGTGGATAACTCTATCCACATTATCCACCTTGATAATGCTTAAAATTCGACGTATATACACATGCTATTCACATCGTATCCACAACATCTTGTGTATAACCGGGACTGTTGTCCTTCTAATAGTGCCATGCTACTATGAAAAAGTAGTAACCAAAGTATGGAAGAAAGGGTGTGTAGTATGGAGCTACTGTCTGACGAAATGTTAGTAGACACTTATTATGCAGCTGTGCAGTTTGAATTGGAACCCGAGTTTATTCGAATGTTAGCCATCGAAATGACACGCAGACGACTCAAACCAGAAAACATCAAAATTACAGCATAAAAAGTCGCGATTCTTCAAGATAGCAGAGCGACTACATTTCCTTCACCCAAACCTCGGCAGTAAGCTTGCAGGCCTGACAATATACAAGATGCTTGCAAGATAAAGAGTTTTGCACATGCACACTATTTATGAGCGGCTCGTCTTCGATCTGTTCATAGGGAGCGTAAGGGCTCGTCAGATCAGATGCACGACCGCAATCGATAACTGCGCTATCGCAAGAGGAGCAGCGAACATGCAAATATTGAAAGCCATTACAAACAGGACAAAACATAAGGGTATCCTCCTAGGCTCACCGTGCATATGAATGCAATAGGTGTATGATTGAGCTAAGCCAAGGTTAGGATACCCTTATGTTTATTTTTTTACCGTTATGATCAATATAAATGCGCTAAAGCTTCATGTTGCTGCTATGTCCTGGGGAGAGCTTTGCTCCGGGATCAACATAAACCTTAGCGTTATTAATAGCAGTAGGGGCTTCTCCGAAACCAACAGCGATCAGCTTGAGCTTACCGGGATAAGTAGTCACATCGCCGGCTGCAAAGATTCCAGCAATATTCGTTTCCATACGGGTATCAACGATAATCGACCCGCCTTGAATTTGAATACCCCAATCAGCAATCGGACCGAGTGAAGAAATAAAACCAAAGTTGACGATGACGGCATCGACTTCAAGTTCAATTGTCTCTAATGTTTTGACGTCGGACAACGTGACTTTCGTAATGCTCTCCTCACCATGTAGCGCTGTAATTTCTTTTGGTGTAAGGATGTTAACTTTCGAATTCATTAAATTCTCAACGCTATGCTCATGCGCTCTGAATTTGTCACGACGATGAATTAGCGTAACGCTCTCAGCAATGGGCTCCAGCATGAGCGACCAGTCAACAGCTGAGTCGCCGCCGCCGCTTATCAACACCTTTTTCCCCTGAAAACGCTGCAAATCACCCACAAAATAATGAAGGTTTTTCTTCTCAAATCCAGCGGCCTCAGGCAATTCAAGCCTCCGCGGCTCAAATGCACCAACACCGGCAGTAATAATGACCGCTTTAGCATAATGTTTTGTTTTGTCTGTTATAATTTCAAAGAGACGTTCATCAAGCTTGTTTACGTTTAATACCTTTTCCTCAAGGCAGATTTCCTGCTGAAAATGAGTAAGCTGCTCTCGTAGACGGTCAACTAGTTCTTGTGCCGTTACCTTAGGAAATCCAGCAACATCATAAATGTATTTTTCAGGATAAAGCGCTGCAAGCTGACCGCCTAGCTGGGGCATGCTTTCGATGAGCTTAACTGAAGCTTGGCGCATACCGCCATAGAAAGCAGCAAACATTCCTGCAGGCCCGCCTCCGATGATTAAAATATCGACGGGATCTACTGCTGATTCAGGGTTTGACATTGTAGCCACCTCCACGTTATAAGCTTTACGACTTCAATTATAAACTTTCCAGATATAAGAAGGAAATATTTAATTTGTATAGAGTTCTAAACAATTTCGTATATTTTGCCCTTGAACTTTGCCCGAAAACTCTGTAGAATTTCTGATGTATGTTATGCATGGGAGTGGTTGCATAAAACGTCGAAAGTTGTCGGTTTAATGCCATAGGCTCATTGATAAAAGCACTTTAATTAGAACACACTGAACTCATCATTATAAATATTCGGTTTAGCATGTGTAATTTTTCACAAAGTATAAATACAAAGATAAATAAGGAATGGATGGGATTAAACGATGAGTAACATACCTAAAATCGTTATTCTTGGCGCAGGGTACGGCGGCATTTTGACCGCACTTCGACTGCAAAAAGAATTAAATTACAATGAAGCTGACGTTACGTTAGTTAATAAACATGATTACCACTATATTACAACACATCTTCATATGCCAGCGGCAGGCACGGATAATCCGGAAAATGCACGGGTGAGCATTTCGAAATTGATCGATGAATTTAAAATCGACTTCGTGAAATCAACAGTCGTTCAAATTCGTCCGCAAGATAAAAAAGTGATTCTTGAAGACGGTACTTTGTCTTATGATTATTTGGTCATTGGTCTTGGAGGCGAGCCTGAGACTTTCGGAATTCCAGGCTTAGGCGAACATGCAATGAATATTCGCAGCATCAACTCTGTTCGTTTGATTCGCGAGCATATCGAGTACCAATTCGCGCGCTTCAAACGTGAACCGCATCGTACGGATTATTTGACGTTTGTTGTTGGCGGTGCAGGCTTTACGGGAATCGAGTTTGTTGGAGAACTCTCCGACCGTATTCCTGAGCTGTGCAAGCAATTTGACGTAGATCCTGCGCTTGTAAAAATCTACAACATCGAAGCAGCACCAACGGCGCTGCCAGGCTTTGATCCTGAGCTCGTAGAGTATGGGATGGATGTGTTGACCAAGAAGGGTGTAACGTTCCGTATTGGCACAGCCATTAAGGAATGCTCGCCAGAGGGTGTAATCGTTGGCGAAGGCGAAGAAATTAAGTCGGCAACCGTGATCTGGACTGGCGGTATTCGCGGCAATCGCCTCATTGAGGAAGCTGGCTTCGAAACGATGCGCGGACGCGTGAAGGTGGATGAATTCCTTCGTTCCCCGAGCAATGAGAACATTTATATCATTGGCGACAACTCGCTGATGTTTAATCCAGAAGGCCGTCCTTATCCGCCGACTGCTCAAATTGCAATGCAGCAAGGTGTCGTATGCGCACATAACCTTGTCGCTTCCATTCGCAATCAACCACCGAAGAGCTTCACGTTCAGCAACAAAGGAACGGTAGCATCACTTGGCAAAGGCGAAGCAATCGGAGTAGCTTTTGGCAAAAAATATAAAGGCCGCGTAGCCGCATGGCTGAAAAAAGCGATCGACCTTCGTTACCTGTTCATCATCGGCGGCATTTCGCTTGTACTTCGCAAAGGGAAGTTTCTATAATGAGACATTGCAGCGTACAAGTCCGCGGATTGCTGACCAGAGATGAGCTGGATCGTTACAATGCATTGATGGAAGTCGGCTCCTTCTTAGAATCGCAAACACGATACGACTTGGCCTATACGGTGCAAAAGGAAGTTGACCTCCTTATTCAGCCGGCGATCGAACGGTTGAAGGACAAAGGCCGCGCTCGTGACCGAGCTACGCAAGAGTATTTGGAAGCGAAGCGGCTTGGTCTTGAAAATAATGACGAAGATGACGACGACGATAATTAAAATAATGGCTTTCGCTCATTGGAGCAGCAACGAAACTGCTCCAAGGCGGAAGCCTTTTTCATTCAGTTGATTCTCTCGGAAAAAAAGAAGCCCAAGCCATTTGAAGAAAAGGCTTGGGCTTTCTTTCTATTATATTTTCAGCAAAGCTTGGAATTTTTCTGCATTCAAGAAATTGCCGACATAAAAATCACCGAAGTCAGCGTAACGAGCGCTCACTTCATCAAAGCGCATTTCATAAATCAGCTTCTTGAATTGCAACGCATCATCGGCGAACAGTGTAACGCCCCATTCCCAGTTGTCGAAGCCGACAGAGCCGGTAATGATTTGTTTAACTTTGCCAGCGTATTGACGACCGATCATCCCGTGGCTGCGCATCAACGTTTTACGCTCGTCCATTGCGAGCATATACCAGTTGTCTTGTCCATCCCGGCGCTTGTTCATCGGATAGAAGCAGATGTGGTTTGCTTTTGGCAGTGTCGGCTTCAATCGAGCTATAATATCCGGGTTTTGCATCGGATCAGAGCCCGGTTGTGCCATGTAGTTGCTCAGCTCTACAATGCTGACATATGAAAATACCGGATATGTAAAGCTTGCGAATGTTGTTTTGTTAAACGCCGTTTCAAGTTCGTTAAGCTCCTCTAGTGTTTCACGCAAATGCATGAATACGAAGTCTGCTTTTTGACCAACGATTGAATAAACGGCTGTACTGCCTTCTTTATTTTCCTCCACTGTGGTCCATTGCTGCAAAAACGTTTGCAGCTCGTCCAGCGCGCGGCTGCGTTCACTTTCATCGGCTAAGCGCCAAGCGGTCCAATCCACACTGCGGAAATCATGCAGCGCGTACCAGCCTTCTAATGTTTGTGCTGCTTCACTCATCGTATAAATGCTCCCTTCAAGCTCCATAATGATGCTCTAATCATTGTATCGTAAGGAGGGCGGAGTGAGCAAATGGCGGTCTTGTGACATTTGTCCTCATATAATTGACTTCCATCTAACCATTAATTAAACTAATAAACGAGAGTGTGAAAGGGGAAGTTTGGATGCTTCAATTAATTATTGCAACCGTGCTGTTTTTAGTTATGATGTTCGGCATTGGCTTTATTTTGAATATGTTGTTAAAAACAACGTGGTTCCCGATATATTTATTTGTTATCGCATTAATTGTATTAGGCATTTGGGCTCCGTGGGATCAGTCGGCGTCAACGACGATTGAAAACTTTGCTCACTACACGGTTTTTGATTACATACCGGTAATTGGAGCGCTAATCGGCGCATACGTAAGCGGATGGGCGATTCAGGCGCTGCGCAAGGGCGGCTACAAAATGTTTTAAGCCAAGTAAAAACGCCTTCAGCGTCCACTGGATGCTGAAGGCGCTTTGACGGAGAAATATAAGATAAGCAGAAGGAACGAATGATATGCCTTCTTATATTTGAAAAAAAAATCCCTCCTTCGGGGGATTTTTCTATTTTCCGACTCGTCCTGAACATCGGTTTTTATGTTAAAATGATAGAATGTTAGTGAAGGATGGAGCTGATGCTATGCGCATCAATAATATATTGCAGTACACGGAACACCACCGATATTACATTTTTCGCGATTTTTCGCTAAGCAGCCTCGACTACAAAATGCTGTCGCTAATCTATCAGCCGATGATTGGCGCATTTGCCGTCGCATTTTACCAGCAGCTGTATCATGGCATTGCCGAAGGCACCTCGGGCTACTCTTCGATTGAGCCGCAGCGCAAGCTATTTCTTGGCTTAGGGCTGGAGATGAACGAGCGCGGACGCAAGCATCTTATCGAACAGGCTTCGAAGCTGGAGGCTGTTGGATTGCTGCAAACGTCACGTTTAGGCGTTCCTGATAATGCAGATGTTATTTATGAATACGAGATGTCGCAGCCGTTGTCGCCAGTCGAATTTTTTCGCAACATGCATTTAACGATGCTCTTGCGCGATAAGGTTGGCAAGTATGCGGTAATCTCGCTTCGAGAATCATTTGGCGCTAATGAACCGGATGAGCTGGCAGGAGCGAAGTTAACGAAAGAAAATATATCCGTGCCTTTCTATGAGCTGTTTAAGCTTAATATGCAGTCCGTAGACAATGAGCTTGAGCAAGCGTTGACAGAGGTTGCGCCATCGCGGCAATCAGCCGCTAGGCCGGCACAAGCAACAGCAGGCATACCTTATGGAGAAATTATTTTGCGTTTTCCTCGTAATTCCGCCAATCGGCGGTTCGTGGAGCGGCTGCGAAGTGATGAAGAACAACTCTCACAGGTGAACTATGTAGCTTACAAATATAATTTGGCTGTAGTGGATATATGTCGTTTGCTTGATGAGGATGGCATTTTTGGAGAGAGCGGCACACTGAATGTTGACGAGCTTCAACTGCGGGCTAATCAATTTTATAGGCAGGACAAGAAGCGGGAAGGCGAACGGCAGCGAGCGCTGTCACGCACGCAAGTTGTTGCGGACGAGGAGACGGTTGATCCTGATGAATTGACCGAGGAATACGAAGTGCAAGAGCAGCATTATTTGCAAGTTCCAAATCAGCTTAGCGGCCGCTGTGATGTTCAGCAATATAATATGCTGATGCGAAATGAACCACATACACGGTTTCTTCAGCGCTTTTTCCCCGGAGCAGTACCGGATTGGATTGAACGAGTGTTTGAACGCATCGACCTCAATTATAAATTAGCTGCCCCTGTTATAAACGTACTTATACATTATGTTATCGGAGCTAACGATGCGCAGCGGGTGACAAAAACATTTTTAGATGCCGTAGCATCGAACATGCTTGTGAAACAAATCGATACATTCGAGAAAGCTGTGCTTTATGTGCGAGAGCAAGCGCAGGTGGAGCAGGATAAGGAGCGCCGCAAGGAAGCTGCGACCAGTTACGCTGGCGGAGGCTATAACGGCTCGAAAGGCGGCTCCAGAAGCGGAGGCAGCAGGGGCACATCCCGTAAGCCTTCTATTCCAATCGTACAGGAAGATCAATCGGCTTCGGCAGTTTCGGCCGATGAGCTTGAAGAGCTGTTGAAGCTGGCTCGGAAATTAGACGGTAAATGATAAAGGCGGTGTAAGCAGATGATGGAGTCGATGGGCGAATTGCTGAAGGCTTGGCCTTCCGGCAAAGCCTTTACGGAAAAGGCGGAGCATAAGCTGACTGAGCTGCTTGCAGAACCGCTTGTTGAGAAGCTTCGCGTTAAATATCCGGATTTGGATGAGCAGACAATCCGTCTTAATTTGAATCGGGTTTATCAATATGTGACGGAATACAGGAACTGTACCAATTGTCCGGGCTTAGACAATTGCCCGAATGATTTTGAAGGCCACTATACGCTGCTTAGTTCTGATACGGTGAATGGACTAACGCAGTTATATGACCGTAAGGTAGCATGCAAGAAATTTAACGCTCGTCAGAATGAGGATCAGATTAGAAGCCGGATCAGAAGCTTCTACATAGACGAGAAGGCGCTGCAGCGCGGCTATTCGTCAGCTGAGATTATTACGAGAGATCTTGAGCGTGCAAAGGCGGTTGGGCAGGTTCAGAAATATATCGATCGCACGAAAGAGCATGGCTTGCAGGAGGAAGGCTTGTATTTGGCAGGCCGCTTTGGTACAGGCAAAACATTTTTAATGTGTTATTTGCTTCATGAGCTTGCGAAGGCTGGATATTCTGGAGTGATCGTCTACATGCCTGACTTTGTAGAAGATCTGAAGACGCTCATGCATGAGCCTGGCAAGCTGAAGGAAACGGTCGAGATGATGAAGGAAACCGACCTGCTTATCTTTGATGATATGGGCGCGGAAAATTTAAATCCATGGGTTCGCGATCATGTACTAGGCGCGATCTTGAATTATCGGATGCAGCGCAAGCCAACGTTCTACACCTCCAACTACGAGCTGGAGGCGCTGGAGAGGCATTTTAGCTTTACGAGCAAGGATGGCGATGAGTTGCATAAGGGACAGCGTATAATGGACCGTATACGGCCTTACGTTGAAGTCGTCATGGTTACCGGTGAAAACAAGCGCGGACAAAAGTAATTGATTAAAGCTTTGGTTAACGGATTCCTATTCGAGGAATTTGTTGACCAAAGCTTTTATTTTTGTTTAAGGCTGGCAGCGGCATCAAGCTTTATCTCAGTATGGTTGAAAGCGTATTCAGAATGAGCGCTGTTTTTATACTGTGTCGTTCGTTCTGCTAGCATATAAAGCTTTCTTATAGGACTTATCAATTATTTGAAATTAAGTATTGACAGAAAGTGGGGCTCGCTGGTAAGATTCTTCCATAACCAACTAAGCAGGTAGGAATAATGTTTTCCGACCGGACGAACCGGAGCAAACACCTATCCAGGAGAAACATCCTCACAGGAAGTAAACTTCATAAATGTTTCTGAAAGCCTGTTAATTTAAAAAAGGGGTGTATGGAAAGATGAAGAAAATTACTCATGTTCGTTCCGTTGTTATTCTATTGGCATTAGTGCTTGTATTGGCTGCTTGCGGTCAAGGCGGCAACAACAAAACAAACAAAGAAACGAATAAGCCTACTAACGAGGCAACTAATACAGCTGCAACAGACGCACCTACGGATAAACCAAAACCGCCAGTTGAGTTTTTGAATGTATCCTACGATCCTACTCGTGAGCTTTATGTAGCATTTAACGCGGCATTCTCGAAACATTGGAAAGCGGAAACAGGTCAAGACGTGACGATAAAACAATCGCATGGCGGGTCTGGTAAACAAGGCCGCGCAGTTATTGATGGCCTGAAGGCGGATGTTGTAACACTTGCACTTGGTTATGACATCGATGCAATCGTTGAGCCAGGGCTAATTAATGCGGATTGGCAATCAAAGTTTGAGCACAACAGCGCTCCTTATACATCAACAATCGTATTTCTAGTTCGTAAAGGAAATCCAAAGGGCATTAAGGATTGGAACGATCTAATCAAGGACAAAGTTGAAGTTATTACGCCAAATCCTAAAACATCTGGCGGAGCTCGCTGGAACTATCTTGCTGCATGGGGTTATGCGCTCAAGCAAAATGGAAATGACGAAGCAAAAGCACAGGAGTTTGTTACACAATTATTTAAGCATGTACCTGTACTGGATTCCGGTGCACGCGGATCAACAACAACGTTTGTAGAACGCGGCATTGGCGATGTACTGCTTGCTTGGGAGAATGAAGCTTTCCTATCGATCAATGAACTTGGTCCAGACAAATTCGAAATCGTATATCCTTCTTTAAGTATTCTTGCTGAACCTCCAGTTGCTGTAGTGGATAAAGTGGTAGACGAGCGCGGAACTCGTGAAGTAGCGGAAGCTTACTTGAAATACCTTTACACAGAAGAAGGCCAAGAAATTGCAGCTAAAAACTACTACCGTCCAATTTCGGAGACAGTTGCTGCAAAGTATGCAGATCAATTCAAAACTCTAGAATTGCTCACGATTGATAAAGATTTTGGCGGCTGGAAAGAAGCGCAAACCAAACACTTTGCAGACGGCGGCATTTTCGACAAAATTTACACACCAGGCTCATAATGCAAAGCATAAACAAGATTGGAGCTGACTTCACATGAAAGGTTCCAAGCCCCGTAAGGTACTGCCGGGTTTTGGTTTGTCGCTTGGATTCACATTGTTTTACCTTAGCATTATTGTATTGATTCCGCTGACTGCCGTTTTTTTCAAAACGGCAGAGCTCAGCTGGTCGGAATTCTGGAGCACGGTTACGAATGCTCGTGTCGTTGCATCTTATCGAGTCAGCTTTCTAACCGCATTTTTTGCCGGACTTGTTAATGCGGTATTTGGCCTATTAATCGCTTGGGTGCTCGTTCGTTATCAGTTTCCAGGCAAAAAAATCGTCGACAGTTTAGTGGATCTGCCATTTGCACTGCCAACTGCAGTGGCTGGCATTGCTTTAACTGCGATCTATGCACCGAATGGTTGGATTGGCTCATTGCTCGCACCGCTCGGTGTCAAGGTTGCTTACTCCCCGCTCGGTATTACCATCGCATTAATATTTATTGGACTTCCATTTGTTGTTCGTACGGTACAGCCGGTGCTGCAGGATATGGAGAAAGAAACGGAAGAAGCGGCAGTTATGCTCGGAGCCTATCGTTTAAGAACCTTTTGGAAGGTCATCTTGCCTGAGCTGTTGCCAGCACTACTAACTGGTTTTGCTCTAGCATTTGCACGAGGTATCGGAGAATATGGCTCGGTCGTGTTCATATCGGGCAATATGCCGCTGAAAACAGAAATTACTCCACTGCTCATCATGACGAAGCTGGAGCAATACGATTACGCTGGCGCTACTGCCATTGCACTCGTAATGCTCGTTGTATCCTTCCTGATGCTGCTAGTCATTAATTTACTGCAGTGGCGAATGAATCGCCGCACAGTATCAGACTAAGAAGGGAGCTCATACAAATGGCTGGAGCAATTACAGTACACACGAATGCAGAAGCTTCCAAACGTCCGAGGCATATTACAGAATCAGGTCCCGTAAAATGGCTGCTTATTATCATTGCGATGCTGTTTCTTGGATTAGTTGTCCTGCTGCCGCTGGCATCGGTATTTGTTGAAGCTTTAAAAAAAGGTGTAGGCGTATACATTGATTCGATTACAGAGCCGGATGCTTTGTCGGCGCTTAAGCTCACGCTTATCGTTGCATTAATCGCAGTTCCTGTGAATACGGTCTTTGGTATTGCTGCGGCCTGGGCGATCAGTAAATTTCGCTTTCGCGGTAAAAATATTTTAATTACGTTAATCGATTTGCCGTTTGCTGTGTCGCCAGTCATTTCTGGATTGATCTATGTGCTGTTATTTGGCGCACAGGGCTTTTTTGGTCCTTGGCTCGATGAGCGTGGCATCCAAATTATATTTGCAGTTCCTGGAATCGTACTTGCAACCGTGTTTGTTACGGTCCCCTTTGTTGCTCGCGAGCTTATTCCGTTGATGCAAGCGCAGGGCGTCCAAGAAGAGGAAGCAGCTGCAAGCTTAGGCGCTAAAGGCTGGCAAATCTTTTGGAAGGTTACTTTGCCAAACATCAAGTGGGGGCTATTGTATGGCGTTATTTTGTGTAATGCACGAGCAATGGGCGAGTTCGGCGCTGTATCTGTCGTATCCGGCCATATCCGCGGAGAAACGAATACGCTGCCGCTGCATATTGAGATTTTGTACAACGAATATCAATTTTCGGCCTCATTCGCCGTTGCTTCTTTGCTCGTCATGCTAGCGGTCGTAACGATGATCGTGAAGAGCATTGTAGAGTGGAAGTCTGGCACGCAGAAGCCAGCGGAGAAAGCTGAATAAATGACAATAATGGAGGGGTTTGAAATGGCAAAACCGCTAGAGTTAGATGCGCAATGGCTGGAGCGTATTTCTGAACAAGTAACGGGTCTTAATTATGGGCATGTAACGATCACTGTTCATGATGGAAGAATTGTACAGATCGACCGGACGGAAAGAACACGTTATGATGGTCCCTCTCAGAAGCAGCAGGTTCCGTCCGAATCTTCACAGCAATCGAAGCAGCGGGACAATTCATCAACGGGTGAAGCGCTTAGAATTGTGCAGTAGCTCCCTAATAGATTCGATAAAAATACAACAAACCCAATGCCGCGCAGGCATTGGGTTTGTTGTATACTGGAAGAAAAGTATCCATAAGGAGAATATTAATGCCGGATTGGTCCTATCAGTCCTTGTTTCGACCTCTTTTATTCAGGCTTCCTTCTAGGCTCAGCAGAACACTGACTCTAAAAGCAATGGGAACGCTGAGCAGCATCCCAGGCGGTACTTTTGTCATTCGTACACTTGGGCATRTGGAGCCATCACCTTACTTGGAGCAGAAGCTAGCAGGCATTTCCTTAACTACAAGTGTGGGATTGTCAGGCGGTCTAGACCCGCAAGGAGTGGCGCATAAAGCGCTGGCTCAGTTTGGAATCGGTTTTATCGAGCATGGTCCAATCACCGTCAAGCAAATTATGAGTGATAAGCCTATAACGAATGACATCCTAAATGAAACCATTCGATATCCAGATTATTATGAAAACGACGGTGTAGAGCAATATGCTGAGCGTATGGGAAAGCCCGGACATTCGTTGCCGCAGCTGGCAAGAATTGCTCCAATGCCGCATGCTTCTTGCGAGCAGGCTCTAATCGAACTTAAAAGCATGCTGGTGCAGCTAAATGCAGCGGGTGCGGCTGGTTTTTATGTTGATGTCCTGCATTCATCAAGGAGCCTCGAAGAAGCCCTCACTATTTTGAAAGGCATAGCCGGATACGCTTCTGCACAACCGCATGCTAATAAACCTTTGTTTATTTATGTTTCGCCTGACTTTTCTAATGACAGCTTGGTCTCCCTGCTCCAGGCAGCAGAAGGTGTATGGAGAGGCGTAGTCATTGGAGAAGCAATTTGCGAAGATAACAACGAGGGCTATGGCGCCTGCGTGGGTAAAGAGGCCAAGGCGCTTACTTTGGCCAAAATAAAGCTGCTGCGAAAGGAATGCTGTTCCCACTTGCTAATCAAAGCGGGCGGGGGCGTGCATGAGCCGCAGGATGCGTTAGATTTGCTGAAAGCAGGCGCTAACGCCGTTCTACTTCACAGCGGGCTGATTTATGCAGGGCCTGGTCTGCCAAAACGGATTAATGAAGCTGTCATTTATGAGCAGGTCCGAGATCTTCCTGCGCAAGTGACTCCATCATTCTGGAAGCATTGGGGCTGGATGCTCCTGCTTGGAATCGGCATGATTATTGGCGGGATATTGTCTTGGATTATTGCTGCGACTACGGTGCTGCTGTCCTATGACTTGAATTTTATAGACATGACGTTGGACGAGCTGAAGCAAGTCAACCATCATTTGCTGCATTTTATGTCTCATGACCGAATTACGCTTTCCGGTACGATGATTACAATCGGCATATTGTATGTTCAGCTGGCTAGACATGGATTAAAGCATAGTCTGCACTGGGCTCGAACGGCTCTGATGACGTCGGGTATTGTTGGGTTTTTAAGCTTTTTCTTATTTCTTGGATACGGTTATTTCGACCCGCTGCATGCGCTTGCTGCTGCTGTTTTGTTCCCGATGTTTCTGCTATCCATGCGCAGAAATCCGGATCGGCCCTATCGCTTGCCAGTTAATGTTCGTAATGATCGATTATGGCGTTTGGCGATGTATGGACAATTTTGTTTTGTTGTTTTGGGCTTTGCGCTGGCTGTAGGCGGTTTAACGATCGCAGGCGTTGGGATTACAGAGGTGTTCGTACAGTCGGATTTGGTTTATTTGAATACGACGCATAACGAGCTGAATGGGGCGAACTTGAAACTCATCCCGTTAATAGCCCATGATAGAGCAGGATTTGGCGGAGCGTTGTTCTGTGCTGCGCTGGCCATTCTTATTATTGCGCTATGGGGAATCCAGCAGGGATCGCGCTGGATATGGTGGACGCTGCTGCTTGGCGGAGCACCGGGCTTCTATGCGGGCTTAAGTGTTCATCTATCCATCGGTTATATCGATTTTTTGCATCTTTCACCTGCGTTGTTTGCGTTATTGCTTTATATACTCGGACTTATTTTCTTGTATCCTTATTTAATGATAAAGCAACAAGCATAGCGGAATTATATCTGATTTATCAGCTGCGTATCGTTGATAGGCAACAAAAAAAAGGAGCAGCTCGCTGCTCCTTTTTCTTATGAAATGATGAATTTCACGATTACAGCAACAGCGAAAATGACGGTCATTAAACCGAGCATGCCGCCAAAGCCGAACACGACGTCCATCAAGTCATGGCGAGGCTCTTCGTTAAAATGCTCGCGCGGGTCTCTTACGTTTTCCATCGTTGACGTCCTCCTTGAAAAAGACCGATTGCGTAAGTAACAACCAATTTACGGTCGTCTTTATGTAGTATCGGTTTATTCAACTTATATTAGTATACTCAAACAGATAAACAGTTGTAAAGCCAGAACCGGTGACAATTGTAAAACAAAGTATAGCCGAGTTATGATAAAATATGAACAGAATCATTTGGCAGTCGGAGGCGAGAGCATGGATCATCAGCAAACGGATCGGGAGCAGGCAGAGCAGCAGCTTGCAGAGGCAAAAGAGACGATACGGAACAAACTAGCTTTGCTCCCGGATCAATCAGGCTGTTACCTCATGAAAAACAGCGAAGGCGTCATCATTTATGTAGGCAAGGCAAAAGTGCTCAAAAATCGCGTGCGTTCTTATTTTAACGGCAGCCACAACGGCAAGACGCAGCGGCTTGTATCTGAAATTCGTGATTTTGAATTCATTGTAACCTCTAGCAATATGGAAGCACTCATTTTAGAATGCAACTTAATTAAACAATACCATCCAAGATATAACGTCCTGTTAAAGGATGATAAAACGTTCCCCTATATCAAAATTACGAACGAGAAACATCCGAAGCTCGAGGTCACAAGACGTATCATTAAAGACAAGGGCAAGTACTTTGGCCCTTACCCGAATGCTTATGCCGCTCAGCAGACAAAGAAGCTTCTGGACCGGCTATATCCACTTCGCAAGTGCAAGACACTTCCAGATAAGGTGTGCTTGTATTATCATCTAGGACAATGTATTGCACCGTGTGAATTTGATGTACAGCAGAGCGAATATGATCGGATGATTCAAGAAATTTCAAAGTTTTTGAACGGCGGTCAAGATGTCGTGAAAAATGAGCTGCAGCGCAAGATGGAGGAAGCAGCCGAGAAGCTCGAATTTGAACGGGCGAAGGAGCTTCGGGATCAGCTTATTGCAATCGATGCGGTCATGGAGAAGCAGAAGATTACGATGTCCGATGCGCTTGACCGTGATATTTTTGGTTTTGCAGTAGATAAGGGCTGGATGTGCGTTCAAATATTGTACATGCGCCAAGGGAAGCTCATTGAGCGGCACGGCACAACTTTTCCTTATTACGGGGAAGAGTATGATGATTTCATGACATTCGTTACGCAGTATTATAGCGATAATCCGGCATTGCCTAAGCAAATCCTGCTGCCAATACCGCCTGAGCTGGAAGCGGTGGAATCAGCGGRCGGAGTGGCAGCAGTTGATGAGGCAGCCGCTACGCACGCTGACGATGTCATTGCATCCTTGCACAGCTGGCTGAAGGTTAAGGTGCTTATGCCGCAGCGCGGACGCAAGAGCGAGGTCGTAACGATGGCTATCGATAATGCAAGGGTGATGCTGGACGAGAAATTCAGACTCATCGAACGAGATGAGGAACGAAGCGTTAAAGCGTCAGAGTCGCTTGCAGGATGGCTAGGACTGGATGAAGTACGCCGAATCGAGGCATTTGATAACTCCAATATTCAAGGTACGAATCCAGTTTCGGCTATGGTTGTCTTTACGGACGGCAAGCCAGACCGCAAGGAGTACCGTAAATACAAGGTTAAGACAGTACAAGGTCCAGATGACTACGAAACGATGCGCGAGGTCATACGGCGCCGCTACGAGCGTGTGGTGAAAGAGGAATTAGCTCCGCCGGATCTGATTGTAGTCGATGGAGGCAAAGGGCAAATATCAGCGGCGCTCGACGTGCTTGAGAATGAGCTTGGGTTATACATCCCGGTTTGCGGTCTTGTGAAGGATGCAAAGCATAAGACAGCGCAGCTTATGACTGGAGATCCTGCGGAGATTGTTCCTTTGCCAAGGGACAGCCAGGAGTTTTATTTGCTGCAGCGCATTCAAGATGAGGTGCATCGCTTTGCGATTACATTCCACCGCGAGCAGCGCGCCAAATCCATGGTGGAGTCGAAGCTTGATTCGATTCCGGGCATTGGCGAGAAACGACGCAAGCTGCTGCTCAAGCATTTTGGCTCGATCAAAAAAATAAAAGAGGCCTCAGTCGAAGACTTCCGGCCTCTATCTATTGGTGATAAATTAGCTTCGCAAATTATAGCTGCCCTAGGGGAGGAGTCGTCGTCATAGACGGCTTCTTCTCTTTTTTGTGACTTAAATATTTTAGAACAAATGCAATCAGTACCGGCAGCACGGAGAAGAAAATAGCCGAGATTATGTTCGGTGCTGTTCCAATAGTGAGCAAGGATAGGCCAACTGCAACGCTGTTGAAGATGGCATGGGTGAACATGGCTGTAATGAAGCCGTATCTGACGAAGATAAAGCTGAACAACAGCCCGATAATCATCAGCTCAAACAATCTCGTCGTAGACGGATAAAAAGGATACATCACATGGCCGAGCGCCCAGAAGAAGGTAGGCAGCAGTGCTGCGGCAAACGTGTTTTTAAACCACCTGCGAAATAGTCCAATACCGAAGAAGCGGAATACGGCTTCTTCGCCAATTGCGGCAGCCCAAGCAAGCACGGGCATCAGCCAAAGAATGCCCATATTGTATGGGGATTGTGAGGCATCTGATGTTTCCCAAGTGCCAATGGACAGCTTCAAGGCGATAAAGATAACCGATTGAATTGCGAATAAGATGATCGCGAATAAATAGGACAAGCCGACGCTGCGCCAAACATAATCGCCATACCCTCTTTGACCAAAACGCGGCCATAAAGCGCGGCCCTGCGCCTTCCAGAGGCCGTCTCCGGCAACAATGGATACATAAATGGAACCTGCCATTGGAATCGCTAGCAGAACACTTACGATGGCAGTGATCGAAACGGTAGCGCCTGCCATATCCGTCTCGCCGAGCGTAGCCCGGATACCATCCAGAACGTTTAAATTCATGATCGTATAAGTAATTAAATAAATGATCGTTAATACGATTCCGTATTTAAAGGATGTATGTTTTCGATACAAAACGGAGTAAATAATAGCTAAGACGAATAAAACGAAGCTCATGAACAGATAACCGATAGAGGTAAGGTATCCAGCTATTTTATCTTGTTTCTCTACATAGTTTATGTAATCGGATGGTGCTTTAAATGTAGGTTTATATCTCGTAATGACCGTCTTTTCATTAATGTTAAGAGCATCTAAAGTGATCATAAACTGTGCATTTTTCATTTCATATCCAGAGAGAGGCATTGCGACCAAATCACCATTTGCATTCAATGATCCAGCTGGTTTCATTTGTTTGTTAATTAAAAATTGTTCACTGTTGAATGATTGATTGTTCAAAAATGTTTTAACCACTTTTTGCATTTCATCTTCTGTTAGTCTTTGACCGTCGAGTTCATCAAGCTTCAAGTTCCAAGCTACGACTTTCCCGCTGTGCATATGCAGATAAACATATCCGCTGCCGCCGCCTACGAATTTAAGATCAACCTGAAACGTATCTGTAGGAAACCTAGGGTCATATTTATCCGTATATGTTTTGACTAGCTCATATTTAGATAAGTAGCCATTCATAATTTTATCGGTTTGATGTACAGCTTTAGCTGATTTCACCTTCAAGCCTGTTTCTTTTTCAACAAATGCAGACGCCTTATCCTCCGCCGCTGATTTCGTAATGACCTTGGTATTCATTTCGCCAGATGAGATAGCTGTAATCATTGGAACGATTTGTACGGCTCCATAAATAATAAAGCAAGCAACTGCTGCCCATATAAATCGTTTCCATTCATTGGGTTTAATAGAATCAATCATAGTTTCACCTCAACTGTCTTCATAATAAATAGCTCATTTTATTACCTTAACATATGAATCCCTAAATTATCCAATGAAAATGACCGTTTGTTTTCAAAAAAATGCGAAATAACGATGTCCAGCAAGCTAGCTATGTGCTGGTTCGTCCCATTGCCCTAATTTGAGCTAATATCGTCCTGTTTGTCATAAACGTCACCTTTATATCAGGAGTGCTTAGGGATTATAATCGTTATCGTCATACTAATTGCATAGCATAGCCGAATTTCCTAAGGAAATCGGGGGAACCATAAAGTTGTCTAAATGGATGAGCCTGCTGAAAGCAAAGCAGTTCAACATTAGATAGCATGGGGTGAATTTTAGCGGTGAAGCATCGTCTTCTTCCGCTGAATAGGGCTGCCTGTCCAGGCCCGAATCCGTCAGCTAACCTCGAAGGCGTATTGGAACAGGACTCATCGCACGAGCACTTGAGTTTCCAGTGCTTTTTTTTATGCTTAAAAACAATAAATGACAATATGACATAATCAAAAAGAAGGGAAATGAATGAAGGTTAGTTGGAATGTTTTGAAGTGGTCACCCCCGCGTATTTTGGTAAGTGGATTCGCTCTTATTATATTGCTGGGTGCCTTATTATTATCCATGCCTTTTGCATCGGTAAGCGGTGAGAGATTGCCTTTTATAGATGCGCTGTTTACGGCAACCTCGGCAACCTGTGTAACAGGGTTAGTTGTCGTTGATACCGGAACTTATTTCTCTATATGGGGTCAAATCATATTAATGTGCCTGTTCCAGCTTGGCGGACTCGGATTTATGACGATGGCAACGCTGGTAGCGCTCGTACTTCGCAAGAGGATTTCGCTGCGTGAGCGGCTTTTGCTGCAGGAATCCATGAACCAGTCGAGCATGGAAGGCATCGTGCGTTTGATTAGACGCGTTATTGTGTATTCATTGACAATAGAGCTTATTGGCGCTGCGTTGTTTGCTTCGAGGTTTGCATTTGATATGCCGCTGGGCAAAGCGATTTATTTTGGAGCCTTTCATGCGGTTTCATTGTTTAACAATGCTGGTTTTGATATTTTTGGGAACTATCGCAGCTTGACCTTATACGTTTCTGATCCAGTCGTCAATATTGCAGCTATGATGCTGATTATTTCGGGTGGACTCGGCTTTGTCGTTATGTCGGACCTGATGGAGTTCCGCAAAAACCGCAAGCTGTCGCTGCACAGCAAGGTCGTGCTATCTATGACAGGAACGCTTATTGCAGTAGGGACACTCGTCATATTTATTTTTGAATTCTCGAATTCGAAGACACTGGGCTCTCTGGACTGGGGCGGGAAAATTTTGTCCTCGTTCTTCCAGTCGGTAACGCCGCGGACGGCAGGAGCCAATACGCTTGATTATACGGCTATCCGGCAAGCAACGATGTTTTTCACCATTATATTAATGTTTATTGGCGCCTCGCCCGGCTCGACGGGCGGCGGTATCAAAACAACAACTTTTGCAACGCTGGTCGGCGCTGTATTTGCAATGATTAGAGGACGAGAGGACATCGTTCTTTTCCGTTACAGATTAGGCAAAGACAGAATTTTTAAAGCACTCACGATTACTTTGATCTCTTTATCGCTTGTCATTATTGTAACGATGATCTTGTCGATGACGGAGGATCAAGCTTTTATAAAGCTATTGTTTGAAGCGACATCAGCATTTGGAACAGTAGGATTATCCGTTGGTGTTACGCCAGAGCTGAGCCTTGTTGGGAAAATAGTCATTGCATTAACCATGTTTGCCGGAAGACTTGGACCCCTGACGCTCGCATACGCGCTTGGGCCTCGTACAGAGAAAGAGCTTTATCGGCATCCAGAAGGCAAAATTACGATTGGATAGGAGACTTTGCAAGTGGGAATTAAAAAGAAACAATTTGTCATCATCGGCTTAGGGAGATTTGGTTCGAGCTTAGGGCGCGAACTCGTCCAGCTTGGCCATGAGGTGCTTGGAATAGATAAGGATGAAGAAGCCGTTCAGGACATGAGCGGTATTCTAACCTATGCTGTATCAGCTGATTGTACGGATGAAGAAGCGCTGCGCTCCTTGGGTGTAAGAAACTTTGATTGCGGAGTTGTCGCGATTGGCGATGACATTCAATCCAGCATTTTAACAACCATACTGCTTAAGGATTTGGAAGTGAAGCAAGTTGTAGCGAAAGCTTTGACTGAACTGCATGGCCGGGTGCTTGAGAAAATCGGTGTAGACCGCGTGGTCTATCCTGAGCGCGATATGGGTATTCGAGTTGCGCATCAGCTTGTATCCCCAAATCTATTAGATTATATCGAGCTTTCCAAAGAGTATACGATCGCCGAGCTTGCCGTACCGCAATGCTTGGATGGCAAGTCATTGCATGATCTTAATCCGCGAGCTAGATTTGGATGCAGCATCGTAGCCATAAATAAGCCTAATGGCATCATTATTGCACCGACAGCAACGGATGTCCTTTCACTTCGTGATGTCATGGTTATTATAGGAACAAATGAGCAAATAGAAGACTTCGAAGCATCCGTTATCCGTTAATTTTTTTATGTAGTGGAAGAGGCTTATCATTAGAAAAGGCAGATTAGGCTGAAATGGATTTGGAAGTGAAGCAAGTTGTAGCGAAAGCTTTGACTGAACTGCATGGCCG
>NZ_JBFTSN010000024.1:0-42331 GCF_056400045.1 Paenibacillus sp. 01L418 | reverse complement strand
GCGTGACACTCAGTCCGGCATTTGCCAGCGGCACATTAACGTACACCGCAAATGTGGCTAACGACGTGACGAGCACGACAGTTGCGGCAAGCAAGAGTACTGCAACAGCTGCGATTACAGCAGCCGATCTAGGGCTGAAACAGCTGACGGTAGGAGAGAATATGATCACCGTACATGTAACAGCGGAAGACGGCAGTACAAAAAATTATACGGTCACCGTAACACGTGCAGCAAGCTCAGATGCAATGTTAAGCGCATTGACACTAAGCGGCGTTACATTTAGCCCAACGTTTGACAGCGAAACTTTGGAGTATACAGCAGATGTAGCTAACGACGTGACGAGCACGACAGTTGCGGCAATCAAAAGTGATGCAACAGCTGCGATTACAGCAGCCGATCTAGGTTTGAAACAGTTATCGGTAGGAACGAATGTGATTACCGTACATGTAACAGCAGAAGACGGCAGCACACAAAACTATACGGTTACCGTAACGCGAGCAGCAAGCACAGACGCAACGTTAAGCTCATTGACTCTAAGCAGCGTGACACTTAGTCCAACGTTTGACAGCGAAACTTTGGAGTATACGGCAAATGCAGCTAACGACGTGACGAGCACGATAGTTGAAGCAGCTAAGAATAATGATGCGGCTGCCATTGCAGCTGATGATCTAGGTCCGAAACAGCTTTCAGTAGGTGAAAATACCATTACTGTGCAAGTCACAGCAGAGGACGGCAGTACAAAAAAATACACCGTCATCGTAACACGTGCGCAAAGCGCAGATGCAACGCTCAGCGAACTGACATTAAACGGCGTCACACTCAGTCCGAAGTTTGTAAATGGTACATTCGCTTATACCGGAAATGTAGCCTATAACGTGACGAGTACAACGATTACAGCTACTAAGAGTGATGCAACAGCTACGATTAATGAAACAGATTTAGGTTTCAAACAGCTTTCAGTAGGAGAGAACACATTCATCGTTCACGTAACAGCCGAAGACGGTGTTACAAAGAAGCAATACAATATCATTGTTACACGTGCAAAAGAGGTTGTATCTGGTGGAGGTGGTTTGCCGGTACCTACACCAGCGCCAACACCAACTCCGGTACCTACGCCAAAACCGACACCGTCACCAACACCAACGATTAGCTTAGTTGATATCTCCAGACACTGGGCTGAAGATAACATCAAGCAAGCGATTAGCAATGGAATCGTGACAGGTTATCCGGACGGTACATTTAGACCTAACCATACCGTGACACGCGGAGAATTTGCAGTCATGCTGATGAATTTGTTGAAGCCGCAAGAAGCGGGAGCGGAACTGTCATTCATAGATACAACAAAGATTCCAGCTTGGGCGCAGAAAGAAATCGCACAAGCGGTACAGGAAGGTATTATTAATGGCTATGAGGACGGCACTTTCCRTCCGAATGCAGAGATTACACGCGCAGAAATGGCAGTTATACTAGCTAAAGCTTTGGGTCATTCTACGGAAGCCATTGCTGCAACAAGCTTCGCGGATGATAATGATATTCCTGCGTGGGCGAGAGCTAGCGTTGCTTACGTAAAACAAGCGGGCATTGTAAAAGGGAAGGGCAATAATGAATTCGCCCCTCAAGACCATGCCACAAGAGCTGAAGCTGTAACCGTTTTGCTGAACATACTGGCAAGTCGGAATAAGTGAATAAGTTCATCCTAGAGTCTGAAACTTGGAATTTTTATTAAAGGATGGAGTTATATGCCTCACTACTATTTTAATGAAATTTGGACACCTTTTAAAATCATAGGTATTCGTCTATATCGCGATGATGATAGGGACGTATGGATCAAGTTCTGGAACGCGAAAAGACGCCGAGTCATCCGAGCAGGATAGATATCTGCATTTCACTTAAAACAGCAGCCCTTAACAAATAGGGGCTGCTGTTTTAGTCTTTTCAGCTGCATCGATTGGCTGGTTTTTACTTTGTTAGAACGGGCTCATCCCGATTGTATTGACTTTCTCGCCAGTTATACTGATGCCCATTCTCGTCGTAATGTCACGGTAATGACCAACACGGCGACCGACTCTGTAGTCCGTCTCGTCTTTGTTTCCTTCAAAGTTGCCGTTAATAATCATAATGGTTACACCAAACCCAGCAGGCGTTAACCCTTTGGCAATGTCTGACGCAGATGGTGTCCAGTTGCCGACCATTACATCATGTGCAGAAGGTTTCGGCGGTTGTGGAGTCATCCAAAATAAGATAGCTGTCATAAAACCTAGCTTGCCGTCGTTTACGATTAATTCAGGTTGTTGGAGCAATGTGTTCTGAGTGCCATAAATAATTCCGCTAATAAGTCCGTAATTGTAGTTCCAGCTAAGCTGAATTGGTCCACGTCCGTGATACGACTTGCCTGGAACTGGAGGGAATTCAGCATGGCTTTGAATGTACCCTGTGTTTGTGGAATTAATATAAGCGACTTCTTCATTCCAAAATAGTCCCCAGCTCAGCTCGCCGCCAGGTGCTGTCGCCCAGCCTCCGCCTGTTTCATGCGCAATATTCGCGAGGAAAGCTGCCAGCTCGCGCTTGCGGTTTACAGCGGAACCTTCTTTAATAAATGTGCCAAAATCAACCGTTTTAGAGATGACCGGTACGGTCAAATTCCATGAAGCGTTGAAATCTGCATTTTGAGAAATGAGTGTTTCTGTTTTCGTTGTTTTGTTCAAGCGGAATACACGGTTGTTCCATGTAGCACCTTGGCGGTATTCAAGCTTGTACTTAATGTTTGCAACGTCTGTTACTGCAGCGATTAGGTTGTCATAAGAATAATAGTCGACTTGACCAGGTTTATAATACGTTTTGCTAGCAGCGAAAGTGTGCCATGCAGGTGTGCCGATACGCATCGGGAACAGTGCTTCATATTCTGTTTTTGGCAGTGCGGTTTGTACGGCTGCCGCTGCGTTTGCTGGTGAATATTGAGGATCAATTCCACCCCATTGTGCTGTAATTTGTTCATCGGTTAGAACGCGGCTTTGTCCGACATTCAGTTCGGCAAGAGAGGTTTTTACGGTGATGGGCGTACTTGCTGTTGTGTTGTTGGAGCTGTCTTTTGAGGATACAGAGTAGATATACGAAGTGTCTGGCTGCAAGCCAGTATCGGTGTAAGTTAATGTGGAGGCGTTTGTGGAACCAACTTTTGTAGCGCCGCGGTAAATATCGTAACCGGTAACAGCAATGTTGTCTGTTGCAGCATTCCAAGTTAATGTGACTGAATTAGCGGTTTTTCCTGGCGAGGCAAGATTCGTTGGAGCTGTAGGTGGAGTTGGGTCTTGGTTGCCCCCGCCCGTACCTGGCTCAAGCAGCAGCCATGGTGAGCTCGATGGAGCGCCAGCACCGGGTATATCGCCTTGTGTCCACCATTTGGCTCGATAGTTGTTGTTATTGTAGCTCACTTCATCGCCGGTTAAATACACTTGGGTGGACACCCACGGTGAGGCCGTTAATGCAGCTTGCTGCTGAGGAGCATTGGCGGACACGGTTTTTGACACCGCTTCCAATTGAGCCAATAATAACAAAGTGGATAATACAATGACGGTTATGCGGATGAGCTTTCTGCTTATCAGTTTGCGTTTCATAGACATCCTCCTAAACTATTTTGTTAATTTCAACAACAAGTATATAATCTTCCAAAAATTTAATATATAGACGGTAATAACTATATTATTTTGTTTGTTTGTGTCGATTGTTACAACATTTGAACTATTTTTAGGGATAAATTTATGAGATATTAATATTTTTATGTAAAATAATACAAAAATACCCCAGTGCAATTGTACTGGGGCTTTGATCGATTTATTCGGTGTCTACTTATTAAAGCGACAAAGGGGCTGCTATTTTTTATAAGCTATTAATATAGGGTAAACTTTCCTTTATACAGATTAGAAGAGCCGTCGGATCTTGTGTTGTCCTTTACTTTAGCTGAACCGCCTACTGCGTTAACGATGTACCCGACCCCGTCCAAGTGGACATTATTGTTTTTGAAATCATTATTGGTGCCAGTTGGATAGCTTGAGCCGTGGGTGCGATTCTGGAACGCATCGACTACGCTGCTATTGCCATTGCGGCTGCCAGTATTGTTGTAGATCTTGGAGTTAACACCCTTCACGTCAATAAAGCTGTCCGCTGAGTTTGCTCCGGAAATTCCAGTGCCGTTAAATGTGCAATATTCCACGAGAGTTCCGTCAGCACCCTCTTTAATATCGATATGCTCAGCTGTTATTCCAGGGCCGAAAGTGGTGTATCTTATAGTATTGCCAATGACGGTGTGCTCGTAAGCAGCACTTTCATCCGATCCTACATAAGCGCCTTCACCGTATCCCGCTTGATATTTTCCAGTATCATAAATGTTGGCGTTATCCAGTGTATTGTAGGAGCTGCCGTCTCTGAAATGAACGCCTTCGTCGCCCACATTGTATATTTCGGCCTTGTAGATGAAGTTGTAGTTTCCATTGTCAATCATGATCCCCTTTTGTGCTCTTGTTACTTTAATATCGCGAATGTCCCAATAGTCGCCTGTAAGATGAATGCCATAAGAACCATCATTGGTGGCGGGTCCTTGCAATATAGGGGGATTAGCTGGGTCACAACCCTTCAACACGATGCGGCTGCCGGAAGTGCCGCTGGCGCCAGAATAGAAAACACCAGTTGGAACGCCGTTAGCATCCAATCTAGGATCACCGCTTGCAGCTCGAATACCCGAGTAGGTTCCTGGCGCAATCGTGATTATCGTACCTGCGCTCGCATTGATCATCGCAGCTTGAATAGCAGCTGCGGAGGTTAATGCGCCGGAACAAGCTGCYATCCCGCCGGACTGTGTAGTAGCGCTGACGGTATTGCTCGAAACGGACTGATTGCCTGCCGCATCCTTTGCTTTTACGTAATAGCTGTAGGTTGTCGACCCGGACAAGCCAGTATCACTGGCTGTAGTTGTGGCTACCGATTTGAGAAAACCGCCGCCGCGGTAGATGTCATATCCAGTCACGCCCACATTATCCGAGGAAGCGTTCCAGCTCAAGTTAATTTGACTGCTCGAAGCAACGGAGGCGCCCAAACCAGTTGGTGCAGTCGGTGCGATTGTATCTCCTCCCCCTCCACCGGTGCTGGAGACGACAACCAGCTCTGGTTTATTGGAGGTATTCTCCTTACTATTTATTTCTGTATATTTCCCAGCCGTTTCTGATAATACAAAGGAAGCAGCACCATCGCCGCTCGCTTGCCCTTGCACGTAGGCCGTTACATCAATTTCTACATATTGAAAGCTGGTTGTTAGAGCTGCACTATTGATAAGGCTGCCGGTTGCAGGTTTGCTACTCCATGTAAGTGCTGCTTGTGTCCAGCTGTCTGCCGTTTGAGAAGCGGTTAAGGTAGAGGTTGATGATGCTTTCGCATAGACCCGAAGCTTAGCGCTTGTAATGCCAGAAAGGCCATTCAAACTAAATTTCAGAAACGTGAGCCGCTCTGATCCACTAGTATTTTTAACGAACATGGAAGTAGCAGAACCATAATTTGTAGCTGCATTGCTTTCATAAACATAAGAGTCATCAGTAGGACTGAGTGTAGAGGTGGCACCAAACACGGCGCCAACATTCAGCATCGATATCATCATAAAAATACTCATTAACAGACCAATGGACTTAAAAGACTTAGTCACGTCTTCATCTCCTTCAAAATAAACCTGGTTTTGCGGATGAACAAATTAATTTGTAACAATGAGCTCTGGCTTATTGGCCGAGTTCTCGCTGGAGTTGAGCGTGGTATACTTCCCAGCAGATTCACTGAGTACAAAAGAAACAATAGCATCCCCGGCTGCTTGAGCCAGCACGTAGGCCGTTACATCAATCTCGTAATACGCAGCGGTTGTATTCATCACTACAGAACCAACAGCTGTGCCTATTGGAGGTTTATTAGCCCAAGTCACTGCGGCTTCCGTCCAAGAATCCGTTGTCTGTGATGCCGTTAAAGTAGTCGAGGCAGATGCGCTTCCATAAACACGAAGCTTGGCATTCGTTACTGTTCCGGTTATAGAGCCGAGGCTGAATTTAAGAAGGGAATAACGAGTTTGCGAGGTGTCCGTCTTCACATACATGGATGCGGTGTCACCGTAGTTTTTTGCTCCATTGCTTTCATGTACATAGGAGTCATCTGACGGGCTTAGCGTAATGCTGGTACCGCCGCCACCGCCAGCTTGTGTTGTTGCGCTTGCTATATTGCTCGAAGCAGATGTATTTCCAGCCGCGTCTTTCGCTCTTACGGCAAAGCTGTAAGCTGTACTCGCTAGGAGTCCCGTATTGCTATACGAAGTGCCGGTTGCACTGCCAATTAGTGAACCGTTGCGGTATACATCATATCCGGTGACGCCTACGTTGTCTGAGGCTGCCGTCCAGCTTAAATTAATTTGTGAGCTTGATACCGCAGCTGCAGTTAAGCCCGTCGGCACGGTTGGCGCCTGCGTATCTGGGGTTTCTGGGCTTGTGCACGTATTGGTCGCTGTGCCGCTGCCAAGCAAGGATGCACCCGTGAATGACAAGCATGCATATACGCCTTTATTGGAAGAAGAGGTGAAATCTACTTTTTCGTTGCCGCCCCATGTGCTGATGAACGTGCCTGTTGGTTTTTGTAAATGAGCCCAAGCCGTGCCATCCCATCCAAGCTGATAGATTTTATTGAGTTGGTTGTAAGGCGCGTAGCTGACATAAGGGCCGCCTTTTGTCTCTTGTTTCGCCATCGTGTTGTTGAAAAAGACGTTTTGTTCACCTGTCGATCCGGACCACTTTGTAGCGTGCGGGCCAGCACCATACCAAATCGGGTACCAAGTGCCCTCAAGCACATCCTGACCGCCTTCTCCTTCACCCCATGAGCTGTGTTCAAAAGGGATATTAATCGTATTTTGTTCAATCAGATTTCTGCGTTCCCAGCCGCCATGCAAGTTCATATCTGTTGTGAGCGTATTATTTTGAACAACATTGCCTGTTGCTGACCATTGAAGCGTGAGATGGCGCACACGGTCGATTTTGTTTCCGATTATTTTGCTGTCATTCAGCTTGGAGCCCCGAACGTAGCCGTGACCGCCTTTGCCTTTGTTCCATGAGCCGAAAATAATATTGTTGCGAATCTCCATATTTTTGGCGAATTCGGTTACGATCGGATGAGAGCCTGTCATATAAGTCTGAATGCCCTTTACCCAGCCGTCTTGCGCCCATTTGAACAAAATGCCGTGCAGGGCATACTCCAATGCCCCATTTTTGTACTTCAGTCCGACTCCACCGGGATTTGATGCTGCATCATAATCGTCGGCATTTATCGTTGAGGCATAAGGTGTATAGGAAATGTCTTGCGTAAAGTAGAAATCTTCGAATCCAACGCCTTTTACCGTCGTTACTTTCATTACTTTACTGTAATAGGTCGCGTTCGAACCGCCAGGATCTGCAGGCAGCAGCCCGCCGTTGCTGAATGGAACATCAAATTCAAGCGGCTTATCGAGCGTTAGCGTATCCCCGCTGACGCTGGCTACCGTAAACATTTGTGTCCGCATATGGCCGTTGTAGCGATACTGCTCGGGACCTTGCATTTGATCATAAAAGGCGACCGTGTTCGCAGCTCCCACATATACGGTGTTGCCTGCCTGAAACGAGCTGCCTTTGCCGGAAGCGACCTTTATTTGTGTACTGCCTTTGGTACCGCCACCGCTGGAAGCGACTCGTTCTCCGCTCAGCCAGTGAAAATTAATGCTTCCTTCATAAGTAGAATCGTTAGCGTGCTTGGTGCGGTCTTCGACTCGAAATGCAGCGTAACCAGGCCACAGCTTCCCGTCAATTAACGGGGCTCCAGGGTTTGCGGGGTCTTCGGAGTAAGTAGCTGACGGCTTGAAAACAATCTTTGTTCCAGTCGCAGCGTTATTGCCTGCACCCCGAATCGTAACGTAGCTCGCATCCACACGAACCTGTTTATTTAGATCGATTTGTCCGGCCGGGAATTTTAGAATTGCCCGATTGGAATCACTAACTGCTTGACCATTTACTTTCAGTGTACCGCTACGAATATCGTTAATGACCTGCTGGAGTGCATTCGAATCATCAACACCGTCGTTAGCCAAAATGCCCTTTGTGGTTAGATCAATAATTGTACCGCCCGTTGGCAGCGCTTGCCCGCCTTTGTAGCCTGCGGTAGTCCAGTTTGGCAAAGAGGGATCAACAGCAGCTTCAACGGAAGAAAGGCCAAGAGATGAGAAAATGATGACCGAAGAGAGTATAGCCGTACAAAAATGTTTGGTTTTTAAATCTTTTACAGCTGAATTTAAATGAAACATCCTCATTCCTCCTTTAATTGATMGTTTTACATTCGGTCTCTTGAAGCTGCATGCATGCAGGGCAGGGCTTCACCACCTTTTATGAAAAGAATGAGGACTTCCTTTAAATGTCTGACATACTTCCAGCATAACAAAATGTAAGCGCTACAATTTTCATTTCATTGCTAGAAAATGATATTTTGTTGCTGTCTTTTGCTACAATTATTAGAAGCGCTTTCATTATAGATTTCATGATGCAGGAGGGATCGTATGAAGCTTAGCACGAACGTGAATTTGAACAAGGAGCCTTTCCATCTTAACTATTTTAAGACAAGCAATCAGCGCAGCTGGGAGGTGTTCCACGCTCACCAAAGCATGGAATTCCTATATGTGTATGAAGGCGAAGGCATCGCCCACATCCATGGTTGCCAATTTCCAATTAAACCGGGTACGCTGCTGCTTTTCCAGCCTTTCCAGCTGCACCGGCTGGAGGTGAGCGAGCGTTTTGTACGGACTGTGTTTATGTTTGATCCTTTTCCTGTGTCTTCGGCACTCGCGATCTTTCCATCGCTTCACAAGTTTTTTTCTGTTCTATGGAAGTCCACGCTAACTCATCCTGTTCTATATATGCCACCAGCCCAAAATGATTTTATAAACCTCTATGAGATGCTCAATATAAGGTTAAAAAATGTCCCTCCCTCCAAATGGCATGAGGAATATCTATTATTCGTTATTTCCTTTCTACAGCAGCTCCGTCACTTCGAAAAGCAGTTGGCGCCGATAAAGACCCCAGCACCTGAGCCAAAAACCTCGTTGACGATCAAGCTGATTATCAACTGGGTGGATGCAAACTTTAGAGATAAGTTTATGCTGGAGAGCCTGTCGGACGAGCTTCATCTGTCTACCTTCTATTTGTCCCACACTTTCAGTGAAAAAACAGGGAGCAGCCTAACGAAGTTCATTTGTTCTAGGCGATTAAGAGAGGCATGTCACCTACTGGAGACGACATCGAAAAGTGTTAGTGAAATAGCAAGTGAGGTTGGATTTCAAAACTCCTCTTATTTTTGCAGGGTGTTTAAAGGAGCTTTAGGCGTAACGCCTAAGAAGTATCGGGCTGAGGTGTTTGGTGAGGGGCAGCTTTAAGAAAATTTGCAAGAATTTAATAAAAAATAAAAAGAAAATAATGTAACATTATGTTATTGTGGAAAATATATCAAAAATAAAATTAAAAGGAGGGGGAAGTGTTATGAAAAAATTAGAAATTATAAAAATAGGGCCGAAGAGTGCTTTTAAAGCGACATTATATTTTGCTATTATTCCATTATCGATTATGGTTGTTTTAGGCTTTTTAGTCGCGATTATTGGACTCGCTATTGGCAAACCAGGCTTACTGTCAGCAGGAATTCCTTATATTATTATGCCCGTTATACTTATTTTTGTTTATGGCTTGATTGGGATGTTAAGTGCCTTTATCTATAGTAAGCTAGCGACAAAGTTTGGCGGTCTTGAAGTAACGGTTGTAGAAAAGGATAACCCTATAGGATAATCCGTCATGAAAGACCGATCTCAGCTTCGTGTAGAACGCTGAGGTCGGTCTTTCATTTTTAAAAGCGCAGTTGGTTATGCACGGACAGCGCACTTCTTCCAACGTCATATTATTCTCCTTGTTTCTCGTGATGTAATAGCCAGTTTTTACGTGTTAATCCACCGCCATAGCCGCCTAAATCACCATTTGAGTTGATGACTCGATGACAAGGAATCATAATCGCGAGCTGATTTGCGCCATTGGCCTGAGCGACAGCACGATAGGCGGATGGTTTACTGAGTGCAGCGGCGATGTCTGAATAGGAACGCGTTTCGCCCGGCGGAATTTTCATTAATTGCTCCCATACGCTCTTCTGAAAAGGTGATCCAAGCAACGAGACGGGGGTTTTAAATTCGGTCAGTTTTCCGTCAAAATAGCGGGTCAATTCACTTTCAATCGATTGGATTGGTTCCGTGACACCTGGAATGATGGCGGATTTTGTCCGTTGACGAAGCCTTTCTACTTCGCGTTCTAGCCCTCGCCGATCAACAAATTCAAGAAGATAAAGTGCACTCTCATCCCCAATTGCAATCATCGGCCCAAGCCTTGTGTCGATCCAAGAAGCTTTCAAAACCTGACTATTCTCTACTAATGTAGGCGCGGCCCCCATAATTCGCGAGAAAGCGTCTCTGAAACCGCTGCTGGATTCATAACCAGCAGATAGCTGAGTATCAATGATCGTTTGACCCGATCTAATGTTCTTCAAGGCAAGTCCCATGCGGCGAGCGCGAGCATATTCAACAAACGTCATGCCAAATCGCTTCTTGAACTGACGGCGCGCTGTTGACTCATCAACCGAAAGATTTTTGAAATCTTGTTCTTTCCATCGTTTTTCAGGATTTTCCTCAACGGCAGCAACAAGCTGGCGAACAACCTCCGATACATGGTTTGGGTGGGAAAGCGGACGGCATCTTTGGCATGGCCGATAGGAGGCAAGCAGCGCTTGTTGTGCCGTCTCATAAAATTCGCAGTTTTCAAATTTAGGCTTTCGTGCCGGGCAGGTTGGACGACAGAACACGCCAGTCGTTTTGACGCCTACATAAAATACGCCTTCATATTCCGTTCTTTTCTCTAATAACGCCCTGTAGTATTCTTCGTTACGCTCTGCAGGTACCATGTTTGCACGCCCTAATCTTAGATTATGCTCTTATTATAGAGCCTTCAGAAATATAACGTAGCCGAAAATCAGGCATTAATTTTTTTGATTCGCTTGTATGAAACCTGATCATTATGTGCAGCTGCAAGAGCGACGCCAAAGCGGAGATTCGCGAACACTTGCCGGGTTGTTTTACTTGTATTCAGATGAAGTTCGTAATCTGATTACCAGAACGCAATCCAACAACGGATGACGCTTATCTTGACTTTGACACGGCTTTACAGTCCTTCATGTTGATTGTGCAGTAAGAGAAAAGCCAAGAAATATGCTAGTTATAACCCAGCATTTTCTTGGCTTTTGAGTATGAATGAATTGTCGAGCTTGAATCCACTTCAATAGCGACAGGATGGTGCTATTGCTTAAATAATAGCTCTTTACCATCCGAAAGATACGTATAATAGTGATCTTTTGAAGCTTCTTCAATATGCTCGAATGCCCAGTGAGCAGAAGTCGCATCCGGCCAAGATGGTGTTGTCACGCCTGTAAGCGGTCCTCTTCCTAGCAAACGGTTCATAATGGTAACTGCTTGCGCACGTGTTACATATTCCTTCAGACCGAACGAGCCATCTTCAAAACCGATCATAACCCCCGCTTTGTTTACAGCGGCAATAGCTGCTGCAGCCCAGTGCTGATCAGATACGTCCTCAAATGTGTTCGTGAATGGTCCGTTAAGATCAGCATTTAACCATTTGGCCGCAATCATTGCCATTTCGGCTCTCGTTATGCGGTCATTTGGCCGGAAGTTGCCCTGCTTATCGCCAATCATTAATCCAATATCTTGTAGCTGCTCGATGTTAGCTGCGGCCCAGAAGCCTTTTGCAACATCTGGGTAGAGCTTTTGGTATTCATAAACATTAGGTAAATTTTTGTTGCGTGCTAGTAAAGCCGACATCTCCGCTCTCGTGATCGTGTTATTCGGGCGGAATGTGCCATCAGGGAAGCCTTTAATATAAGCATTATGATGGCCAGGGTTTGCAATGTTCAGGTCAGTGAAAGACTTCAAAGTGCCTGTGAAGCCGCTGCCCGGCTTATAAGATACGGTTGCTTCATAACCAACGGGAATAGGATTCTTCAGCTGAATAATAACTTGATTGCCATCCATTCTAACGTCTTTTATTTCCACTGCCTTGCCACTAATTTTTACTATAAAGCCTGATGTGTCCACCTTACCGCTGCCATCAACTAGATCAAGAACAATGGTTCCCGCTTTTGGATCGATGGTGGTCTTCTTCACTTGCTCCGTCACAGGCTGAGCGGGTATGACGGTGCTTTCACCTGTCGACCGTTCTGTTAACTGAATAACGGAGAAAATGCTAAACTTGTCAATTTCAATCTCTAGCCCAATTGGAGTATCACCGCTGTACACAACGGCAGGTTTCATTACCACTTTTTCTCCATCGCTATGCTCTACAAAGATTCGCAGCGAATCTAAAAAGCTGTCGTAGTTGCTTGCAGGTACGGTGATTCCGTTTTTTGCAAATGGTAAGAACAGTGTTGTTGTGTAATCGCGATAGTTTGTTTCAATTTCCAACGAGGAGCCAATCACTGCAACATTTCGGCTTCCAGCCGCTGCTCTGACAACTGTCTCATTCACAATGCTGGTATTTAATTCCGCTTGATGACCAGCATCTTTAACAGGAATTAAGCGGAAAAACAAGTCAAGATAACGATCTGCCATGCGGTCAATAACATTTGCAGCAATGGATATAGTTGCATATTCTGTACGTATATCTAGCGTATTTTGGTTGGTGTTTAACAGTCTTATAGATTGTCCAGGAATTTCGACAGCAATCTCACCTGGCTCGTCTCCTGTAACCTCATCAACAAGTACAGTTGATACTCCGTTTTTTGTTCTAAGATCATTAATAAACCTTGCTGCTGCTGCCGGATCAAAAATGGCTTTGTCAATTTTTACTCCATTTGATAACATAACACGATTAATGCCAACCGGCTCACTCACCTCATTGTCTGAGCCGCCAACAACAGGGACTTGTCGATAATTCTCGATTGTTGTCTTTGTTAGGTTCTCGGCTTTGACAATTAACAGGAATGTGCGGGTTTTCGTTACACCATTTTTAGAAACGGAAGCGGTGAGTATAACACTCTCATCCTTTGCATGACGATGAACAAGTGTCTTGATTGATCCATTCTCAGGCAATGAAATTTCAATTGCACTTGGCTTGTTGGAAGTCCAATCGATCATCGTTTCATTTGCCCCTGTTGTTACAATGAGTACAGGAAGCGTAACACTCTCCCATGTATCGTTTGCTTGGTAACCGATTTGCAGGGCCCTCAGTGCATCATCAATGGCTTCGTCTGTCGTGAATTCGACCGTTATAAGTAAGGGCTTGCTTTCATATCTGTCTTTTTCCGTTAATGTCACTTGAATTTTGGTTCCAGGCTCAAGGTCAAGTCCTCCGATGACAACGGTTCCCGTCTCTTCTCCGGCATTTACCGCACGTTTCAACTCTGTACCATTTTCGTCGTATACAATAATGGTCGCCCCAGCAGGCACCTCTACTACCTTAACGCTGCCATTCGATACACTTGCTTTAATCGTTGAACTTTCCGGTGAGCCACTATCTATTTTTGCTGTGCTAGAAGTGGATGGGCTTTCCAGCTTTCCAACTTCTGCAATTGCAACCTTAACCAAGTCTCCCTCACCAAGTACATGCGGGGCTTCAATGTTAACTACAACGGTAGCTATGGACGTATCCGTGTTTGTAACTGTACCAATAACATCGCCGTTCTTGTCATATACGTTGATAGTTGCACCTGGTGGTACGTCTTTAACGGTTACTGCGTTTTTCGTTGCGTTTGTTTCCACATTGTTACTCTCAAGCGGCGCGCTTTCCGTTTTTGCTTCGCTCGATATCGGTTTACTTTCCAGATGACCGTCTTCTGTGATCGTAACTTTTACAATATCGCCTTCAGCAAGCGCGTTTGTAGGTTCAATAGTAACGACAACGGCTGTTTTTGATGTGCCTGTATTTGTAGCCTTACCGATAACATCACCGTTCTCGTCGTATACTAGAATGGTTGCACCCGGCGGTACATCCTTAACGGTTACGGTATTGTTTGTTGCGTTCGTTTTAACGTTATTTGTGTCAAGCACGCTGTCCAGCTTCGCTTCGCTAGACACTGGCTCACTTTCGAGCTTACCTGTCTCTGTAACTGTAACTTTAATGTTGTCTCCTGCCACAAGCGTATTCGGTTCTTTAATTTCAACTACGATATCTGCTTCCGTGCCAGTGTTAGTAGCTGTTCCAATAACCTCGCCGTTCTTGTCATATACGTTGATGGTTGTACCTGGCGGTACGTCTTTAATCGTTACCGTATTGTTCGTTGCGTTTGTTGTGATTTTTTTCTCGTCCAACGGGTCGCTCTCCAGCTTCGCTATGCTTGTTACTCGTTCGCTTTCTGGCTTGCCGTCTTCTTCTGTAATTGTAACCTCAATGATGTCACCTTTTTGAAGCTTGGTTGGCGGATCAATAGTGACTACCACTTCTGTTTCTTCATTGCCGTTGTTAGTTGCTGTACCGATGAGCTCGTCATCGTCACCATACACTTTAACAGTCGAGCCCGGTGGGACGTCTTTAACGGTTACTGTGTTTTTGGGTACATTCGTAGTGATTTTCTCTTTTTCAGGCGCACTGCTCCGTAAAATAGGAGATACTGCTGTTACGTTGCTGGCTACTTCACCATTTTTTGCATAAGAAATATCAATTTGACTGGCGCCAGCTAGTATATCCTTGCCATCGTCGGTCAATGTCAAGCGAACCGTTCCGTTCGTTGCAATTGACGAGGTTGCAATGACTTCATGATTGTCGTCGTATAGGGTTACGGCTACTCCATTCGGAACGCCATCAATCGTCACAATGCCATTAGCCGTATAGGACAACACAATGTTACTTGCCACAGGCGCCTCAGTCATAATCGCTGAGCTGCTCGCAGAAGTGCCTCCGTTACTGGTGATCACAGTAATATTGTTATTACCGGCCTGCAGATGACTCGAATCATCAAAGGTATAAACAAGCACGCCCTCACTATTTGTACTGTACTCGCCATCTACTAATTGATTGTTAACATAAATATCAACCTTTTCATTAGGTAAGTTATCACTTTTGCTAATGCCGTTGACCTTGATATCAATACCCTTCTGTGCTCCAACACCTGTGGAGAATACTTTATTGATTGTAACTGCACTTGGTCCTTGCTTGTAATTTCCGTCGGGTTTTAGTCCTCCATCAACGTAGGAGTTTTTGAAATACCATGCCAGAATATCATGATGGGAGTTGGCTCCCCCTGTACTCGCGCCAAAGCCTACATATACCTCTTTGTTCATAAGGGATGTACCGACATTACGAGTCAGTGATCTGTTATTCGCATTCGTTCGATTATCACTTGGACCATAAGTTGTAGTTAGACGTCCATTATCGTCATAATCAACCCAAACATGAACGTAAGCATCGCTTGCGGCGTAATCGTACAAACGGAAGTTGGCTCCTTGCAAATTATCAATAACGTCGCCACTGCCCTGTTGATGATGGTTGTTGCCATTCATTACAATAGCGACATGATCGGCAGTAGGGCCGGTTGGGTTGGTTGCCGGATGGTATCGATTTGAGAGACTATAAGGGAGATTAGGATCATTGTATTGAATCCCCTTATGAGGTCCGAGGTTTTTCCACGTATCGAACTCTACACCTACGGAGTTTGGAATACCGGCATAGCCTACGCCTTCGCCTACCCCGCCTAGAACAGGAGTCGGATTATCCTGAATAATAAAGGTTAGACCATCAGCGGGTCCCGGAAAGTTTAAATTATTTAACGAAGTGCTTCCATTCAAATGCATGACAAAATAAGTGCTAAAGCCGCCGTCAAGCTTAATTTTATTTGTACGAACGACGATGCCGCTTGAATCATTCGTAACCGGCACTACTCTTAATCGTCCGTTCGCTGTTGTGGCGGTGTTATTTCGGCCCGGAATAGCCGGGAAGCTCAGCACTCTGGTCGCATCATTAGATACAACTGCAGTAGGACCGGTATGATTAAAATTTTGCCAGCCGACATAGATTGGCAGCGAGTCCGGCTCGGAGCTCGCCAGCACAGGCGTTATCGGCGCCGCTGAGAGTACCAAAATAAAGGAAGTAACAACTAATAAAATCCTTCTAAAAAATGAATCTTTGTGTAGATGATCAACATGCATGATTTTTCCTCCTGGTTGTGGTCATCAATTTGTAAAAATATGCTAATTGGCACATTCCTAATTATACCATCCTGCTCTGTACAAACTCTAAACATCCCTTGATATGTTGATCAGCACTTGTAAATCATGAATAAAATTTACTTTATTGCTTCACTATATTATTTTCGAGAAAAAAATGATGAAAAACCTATGTGTAAGCGATTGCAGCTGGGAAGTGTTCGTTATTTAGGGGCAAAATAAGTTGATTTATTAAAGGATAAAGATGTACAATAGTTGGGTGATTGATAAAGAAGTACTAGGTATTCAGAATGTTAATGGTCCTGACTATTCATTAGTGATTATTCTCACAATATAATCAGGCATTTACATGATTAAAAATAGTTAGTTAAACTCTAAGGAGGATTTTAATATGGCATTGGTATCAATGAAAGAAATGTTGAACAAAGCGTTAAAAGAAGGCTATGCAGTTGGTCAATACAACATCAACAACTTGGAGTGGACACAAGCCATTCTAGGCGCTGCTCAAGAAGAGCAATCCCCGGTTATCCTTGGCGTTTCTGAAGGCGCAGCTCGTTACATGGGAGGTTTCACAGTTGTAACTGCAATCGTGAAATCACTAATTGAAGAAATGAAAATTACAGTTCCTGTTGCGATCCACTTGGATCACGGTTCTAGCTTTGAAAAATGTAAAGCTGCGATCGATGCTGGATTTACATCCGTTATGATCGATGCTTCACACTCACCATTTGAAGAAAACGTAAAAACGACTCAAGAGGTTGTTGCATACGCGCACGAGCGCGGCGTTTCTGTTGAAGCTGAGCTAGGTACAGTTGGCGGACAAGAAGACGATGTAATAGCTGAAGGCGTTATTTATGCAGATCCTAAGGAGTGCTTCGAGCTAGTACAACGTACTGGTATTGACTGCCTTGCTCCTGCACTTGGTTCCGTTCACGGTCCTTACAAAGGTGAACCAAACCTAGGCTTCAAAGAAATGGAAGAAATTTGCCAAACAATCAAATTGCCACTAGTATTGCATGGCGGCACAGGTATCCCAACTGAGCACATCAAAAGATCCATTTCGCTAGGAACAGCGAAAATCAACGTAAATACAGAAAACCAAATCACATTCACAAAAATCGTTCGTGAAGTGTTGAGCGCAGATTCCGAAGCTTTCGATCCGCGTAAATTCCTTGCTCCAGGTCGCGAAGGAATCAAACAAACCGTTATGGGCAAAATGCGTGAGTTTGGTTCATCCAACAAAGCGTAAGATCATTTTCGAATATACAACAAAGAGCTGTCTTTCAAACGCCGCTGGCGGGAGAAGGACAGCTCTTTTTTTTGTAATCGGATTTGCGGCAAACGCAAGGCTGCTCACATTCCCGGCAAGCTAAGCGCCAGCAAATAAAAAGGATTTCAATTAGAAATGAGGAATATAATGTAAAAATAAACATGCGTAAACAGAATGGAGAATGGCCTATCGAGCTCCCTCACTATGAGCAATATAAAAGGATTTTTGCGCAGACAGCGAAGCCTTTTGCTTATGTAAATCTTGATTTATTGGATGCGAATAGCAGAGCCATAGCGGCTGCGGCGGGTGACAAGAAAATTCGTGTCGCAAGTAAATCAATAAGGTCTGTGGAGGTTCTTCGACGTATTCTTCATTCAGACAAAGTGTATCAAGGTATCATGTGTTATACGGCAAGAGAGGCGGCTTTTCTGCTGAGGCATGGCTTTGATGATTTGCTGCTTGGTTATCCCGCTTGGGAGCCGGGCGAAATTTCAATTCTGTTAGAAGCTGCAGCTAGTGGCCGAACGGTTGTATTTATGGTTGATTCCATTCAGCATGTGGAGCATATCGAGCGGCTTGCAGCGGCCACTGGCGTACAGGCAGCGCTTTGTTTGGATATCGATATGTCTGCAAACTATCCAGGACTGCATTTTGGCATATGGAGATCACCGGTAACCTCATGGCCACTGGCTAAGCCGATTGCCGAACGGATTATGCAATCCAAATGGGTAAGGCTGGATGGTGTAATGGGCTACGAGGCGCAAATTGCTGGAGTAGGGGATCAAGTCTTGGGACAGTGGTTAAAAAATTCATTCATCCGCCAGCTGAAGCGGCGTTCAATTCGAGAAGTAGCTGAAAGGCGTGAGGAAGTGCTGCAAGGTATTCACGCGTTAGGCGGGGAACTGCGCTTTGTAAACGCTGGAGGTACTGGGAGTATAAGCAGCTCCAAATTGGAGCAGGGAGTAACGGAAATCACCGTAGGCTCTGGTTTTTATTGTCCTACGCTGTTCGATCATTATGCTGATTTTCAGTATTTTCCTGCTGCTGGATATGCGGTGGAAGTCGTGCGGAAGCCTAGATTAGATATGGTAACCTGCTTGGGCGGGGGTTACACCGCTTCAGGTGCTGTTAGCGCGGAAAAAGCGCCGCAGCCGCATTTGCCTGAAGGCTTAACGTTGATTTCGTTAGAAGGCGCGGGTGAGGTGCAGACGCCGCTTCGTTGTCCAAGCGGTTTGGCTCTCGAGCTGGGAGATCCAATCTTTTTCCGGCATGCGAAGGCTGGGGAATTATGTGAACGGTTTCCGAAGCTGTATGCGATAACTGGGGAAGGCATTGTTGACGAGTACTTAACCTACCGCGGAGAAGGGGAATGTTTCCTATGAAAGCGAATCGGAAAAGCTGGACAAATTGGTCGGGGTCAGTCACTGCCGCTCCTGAGCTTATTCGGCATCCGAAGACGATAGATGAAGTAGTGGCAATCGTTCGTCATGAGTGTTTGAATAAAGGCAAGTATTTGCGCGTTGTAGGGTCAGCGCACTCTTTTACGGCGGTTGCTGCTTCTGATCAGGTGCTTGTATCGCTTGACGAGCTGCAAGGAGTGGTGAGTGTAAATGCTGACGAGCAGACGGCTGTCGTCTGGGCAGGAACGAAGCTGAAGCGGTTAGGCGAGCTGTTGCATGAAGAGGGACTAGCGCAGGAAAATCTAGGCGATATAGATGTTCAGTCGATTGCAGGTGCGATTAGTACAGGAACTCATGGATCAGGGCTGCGCTTAGGAAGTATAGCTACACAGGTGACTGGCATAACGGTCGTAAACGGCTTAGGAGAAGTGATGGAATATACGCTGCAGTCACATCCGGCTGTATTTCGAGCATTGCAGGTTTCATTAGGAACATTAGGCATTATTGTTCAGGTAAAGCTCCGTTTAAAGAGCTCTTATGTACTGTCCTATGAGAGCAAACGTATGGCTTTGACGGACTGCTTGACGCAATTGCCGAAGTTTGTAGAGGACAACCGGCATTTTGAGTTTTTTTGGTTTCCATATGCGGAGACTTGTCAGGTCAAACTGATGAATGAGACGGATGCGCCCATTCCTACGAACAAATGGATTGAATATGTAAACGAAAAGCTAATTGAAAACACATTGTTTGGCTTACTATCAGGGCTTTGTAAGATGATCCCCACAGCAAGTGCTGCCATAAGCAGGTTAAGTGCATCAAGTGTACCCGTTGCGACGAAAGCGAATTATAGCCATCGCATATTTGCGACAGAAAGAACCGTCCGTTTTTATGAAATGGAATACAGCTTGCCGAAAGAAGCCATGACGTCGGTCATACGTGAAATGCGAGAGGCAATGGAACGTGAGCGATTCCATGTTCATTTCCCTATTGAGTGCCGTTACGTGGCGGCTGATGAGATCTGGCTTAGTCCCGCTTATGGCCGCGATTCTGCCTATATAGCAGTCCATATGTATAAAGGCATGCCGTACAAACGTTATTTTGAAGTGATGGAGCAAATCTTTCTTCGATATGAAGGCAGACCCCACTGGGGTAAAATGCATACGCTCAAAGCTGCCAATTTAATTAAGCGCTATCCGATGTGGCAGGAATTTGCCAAAATAAGAAAGCAAATGGACCCTCATGATTTGTTCATGAGCCCTTATTTGCGGGAGTTGTTTACGACTCAAAATTAGCTTTTACATCCGCTAGATCATGTTTAAGCCGGGTAATAAAGCTCTTTGAGATCGGGGTAGAGTGATGTCCTTCAGGCTGAATAAGGCCTAAATAAACAGCACCTTGGCCTGTTAAATCAAGCTCCAAAATGACCGATTGATCCCGAATAATGGACAAATCACTCACAAAAGAGTAATCAAGGCCAATAGTGACGGCATGATGATTTAGGAGTGCCCTGCCAATCGAATTCGGGTTGTTTGTCGTAAACAAAATATCCACAGCGCCATATTTGGCTTGAAAGTCATCCATAAACCATTTTACATAATCATCATTATACAAGACGATCGTTTGCTGCATAATTTCCTCTGGTGTAATCGTTTTGTTAAGCGCCAATGGAGACTGTGTGCTTACTGCAGCAACCATCTTTACACTCATCAAGCGTTCAATGGACAGTCCGATATTTTCAACAAGGCGATTCTCAAACAAAATAATAAAACCCAAGTCGGCTCGATTATGCAGAATGTCGTCAATAATTTCCTGAGAGCCCTTCTCGAAAATTTCCATTCGTATTTGCGGATAATCCTTTTTAAAATCCATGACGGCATTCTCAATCAGAAAAGCATGGCCGGGAATGGTGGCGAATCGCAAATGGCCTTGTACAGAATTAGAATAGCCCTGCGTGGTCTCGACTAGCTCTTTGTACTTGTTCAGAACTTCATACACCTTCTTTATAATGACAATTCCTTCGGCTGTTGGTACTGCTCCTGACCGAGATCGCTTGAGGATAACAACCCCCCATTCCGATTCTAGACTTGAAATCGCTTGGCTAATAGCCGATACGGTGACATGAAGATTTTGAGCGGCAGCCGAGATTGACCCCGTTTTTACAACTTCAACAAGATACTCCAGCTTTTCGATATTCATGAATGACCTATCTCCTTTGTTTTAGTTTTTCTTAAGTATTATTCAATTTGTTTAAATTTATCTTAACTTATATCAATGATAAGATGAAATCAAGGTACAGAAACTTGTACTTATAAAGTAAGAGTGAGATTGGCGGATTGTGGACAACGTAATCGAGACCGTTTATGGGCTCGAATCATAAGAAGGAGTGTTGATAACATGAGATTCCAAGATAAAGTTGTTATTGTTACAGGCGGTGCAAGCGGTATTGGCGAAGTAACCGTCCGCTTATTTGCCGAAGAAGGGGCGAAAGTGGTCATTGCGGATTTTTCTGATCATGGGCAGGGCGTTTCCGATCAGTTGAATACAGAAGGCTTTGATACCTTGTTTGTAAAAACGGACGTGTCCAACGAGGACGACGTCATTCATATGGTATCCCAGACGGTGAACAAATATGGCAAGCTGGATGTTCTGTTTGCAAACGCAGGTATAGCTAAGGACGGGCCTGCTGATCTATTAAGCTTAGATGCCTGGAATAGAACCATTGATATCAATCTAACAGGCGTATTTCTCTGTGATAAATATGCAATCAAGCAAATGCTTGCACAAGGCACAGGCGGTTCCATCGTAAATTGCGGCTCCATCCATAGCCACGTTGGCAAAGCAAATGTTACTGCGTATGCTTCTGCGAAAGGCGGCGTTAAGCTTTTGACACAGTCGCTGAGTGCGGACTATGCAACTAAAGGCATTCGAGTCAATGCAATATGCCCAGGATACATTGATACACCGCTTATCGCAGGACGGAATGAAGCGATTACGCAGCATCTTATCGATTTGCATCCGATGAAACGCCTTGGCAAACCTGAAGAAGTCGGTAAAGCCGTTTTGTTCCTTGCCAGCGATGATGCTTCATTTATAACAGGTGCCAGCCTGCTTGTTGATGGCGGCTACACAGCGGTCTAATTTGCATTTCAGTAACTAGGATCTCGTAAGGAAGACAAATCCGAAAGGAAGGATCAACGATGAGATTACAAGGCAAAATTGCTGTTATTACAGGTGCAGGTACAGGTATAGGAAAAACAACAGCGCTTAGGTTTGCTAAAGAGGGAGCCAAAGTTGTCGTAACGGATATCAATCTTGAAAATGTTAAAAAAACAGCGGACGAGATTCAACAGTTCGGCGGTGAAGCGTTAGCTTTACACCATGATGTCAGTCATGAGGATAGCTGGACGCAGGTCGTTGACGCATCCTTATCCGCATATGGACAAATTGATATTTTATTTAATAATGCGGGAATCTATTTCATTAAGCCTCTCGCAGAAACGACGTTGGATGAGTTTAATCGCATGATGAGCATCAATGTCACCAGCGTATTTCTTGGGATGAAGCATGTTATGCCGCTTATGGCGAAGAAAGGCGGCGGGTCGGTCATCAATGCCTCCTCCGTTGCAGGTCTAAAAGGGGCTGCAGGTCATATTGCATATGGTGCCAGCAAGGGCGCTGTACGAATTATGACCAAGGATGCTGCCGTTGAGTACGCTCCGGCTAATGTCCGCGTCAATTCGATTCATCCGGCCTACATTAATACGGCGATGGGAGCCTACGCTGTTAACACAGCTAAAATACCTGAGTCTGAATTAGCCGAAATTGTGGCGCCATTAGGACGTTTTGGTACGGTAGAGGAAGTCGCGAATTTAGTTGTTTTTCTAGCATCCGATGAATCATCTTTCTCAACGGGGGCAGAATTCATTCTCGATGGCGGGGCTACTGCGAGATAAATAAAAAAAGTAAGGGCACCCAAGCGTGGGTGCCCTTACTTTTTGTCTAGCCTTAAATAGAGAAAGGTATTATTTTAATCAACTAGCGTGCCGAAAGAACGTCTGAATTAAATTGGACACCGTCCTGTCATATAATGTTTTCGCCATCGCTTCACTTTGAATATGACCACCTAAGTAAAGGTGGATGACTCCGTGTAATGAAGCCCAAACCACATGAACAACAAGTATCGGGTCTTTTTCGGCTATCAGTTCTAGCTCTATTGCCTCAGCGATCGTGTTTATAACTTGTTGCAAAGCAGTTATCGTCGCTTTTAAACTTTCCTCTTCCGGTTTGAATTCGCTAAAAGCTCCGCCAAACATCAACATATAGTAGCTTGTATAGGATTGTCCAAAACTCCAATAAGCTTCACTCAAGTCACGAAGATATTTCTCTAGGTCTGCTTGTTTTGGCACCGAGTCAAAGGACTTGGCTAACAGCTTGCAGCCTTCCAAAAATAATTGCTTAGCTAAACCTTCTTTGTTATTAAATAAGTTGTAAATGATTTTAGTGGAACATTCCATTTTCTCAGCAACTCGCCGAACCGTAACCGCCTCTGGGCCATGTTCCTGCAAAATACTTGCAGCTGCCTCTACAACGTTTTGTCTTAAATTCTCGGTATGCTGCAGTCTCGTTTCCTGATAGGTTTTAACAGTACGGTTATCTGTGAAAGGCATATCGGAAGGATTGTTCATCTAACTTCACCCTCAGACCTTTAATTTTTTCGAGATACGATGTTTCCTGACATTCATTTTACTATTTTTAATTACATAACACCAACTAAAATGGGTGTCGCGTTAACAACAATCATGACTTTTGATCAGTAAGTTGACATTAAGCGGGTAATTAAATACAATGGTTTCATTAGGAAACAATGTTTCTATATGAAAACTTAATATCTGAGAGGGTTGAGACAATGATACAAGTACAAAACAAGTGGGCACTGGTTACAGGTGCTTCTTCGGGTATAGGAGAAGCGTTTGCTCATGAATTGGCTGCTAAAGGAAGCCATTTGATCTTAACCGCACGCTCGGAATCTAAGCTCGTTGCATTAGCTGAGAAACTAAGCAAGAAACATGGCATTCAAACGGAGGTTATCGTCTCAGACCTATCCAAAGAAGGCTCGCCCGCGAAGCTATATCAAGAATGCCTAAAACGTGGACTTAGCATAGATATATTAATTAATAATGCGGGATTTGCTAGCCATGGATGGTTTGATCAGTTGCCTAGTGGCCGAGTACATGAAGAAGTGATGCTCAACGTAGTTGCAGTTGTGGATCTTACTCATTTGTTTTTACCGGATATGCTTAAAAAACGGAGCGGTATCGTCATTAATGTAGCTTCTACTGCAGCATTTCAACCGGATCCGTATATGGCGGTGTATGGAGCGACCAAATCTTTTGTACTGTCGTTTACACAGGCGCTTTGGGAAGAAAACCGCAAACGCGGTGTCCAATTTCTTGCTTTATGTCCAGGTTCAACGGAAACCCCATTCTTCAGCGTTGTAGGAGCAGAAGAGGCATCTGTCGGAAAGCGCGATACGCCAGAACATGTTGTACAAGTGGCGCTTCGCTCATTAGAGGCTGGTCGGCCTTATGCTGTTGCTGGGATCAAAAACTTCATAACAGCTCAAGCATCTCGTTTTTTAACAAGCAAACAAATGCTTCGTATTGTGGAGCGGATGCTGCGTCCGCGTGTACTTTTAAAATAAAAATGTGAAGTTCGTTATCTGTGGTGGAAGAACTTATTTGTTTAAAGTGAAAAGGCACCCAAGCGGGTGCTCTCTCATTTTTAACAACAAATAAGCCGGCTTATATTCACATTCCGTTAGTTATTGAAATGCATGGGGGAATTGTGTGACGATGCCAGCTGTAAATGCATCCGCCATATCCAGTGCTTGTTTCTCAATTTGATCAAAGGCTTCGATGTCAGATTCATAATTTTTGGATAATCGAAATACGGCTTCATCTTTGGTCATGCGAAGATGCTCATGCAGCATGTTCTCCAAGGCTGACTTCGGCCAATTGGGGTTGATACTGTTCATAAAGCCAGCGATTTCATCTGCATTGGCATACCATTTCTTTTCTGCTTCCGCAGCTGCTTGATTATTGCCAGCCTTCGCAGCTTTAACGAGCTGTGCAGCCAAAACAAGATGTTCTCTCATTAAACGGTCAAACTGAGAAGCTACCGTATCTCCGTAATAATATTTAAAAACGGAGGCCATGTCTGTGGGATTACGGAGGAGACGCTCGGTAACTAACGCTTCATCAGGCAAGCCTTCCGCAATACTAATAATGAGCATCCTCGTCCAAGCGACGTGTTGCTCCCAGAGCGTTCGGAAAGTTTGGTTTAATTCTACTTCGGCTTTACTTATACATGTATTACTTTGTACGTTACCCCATTTCATTCTAAAAAATGGAGTAGGCGTTTGCCTATAGGGGATATAATTCGTCTGCCATGTGTATGGGTTATAAGGATAAGTACCTGGATAAGCAGCATTTCTTGCAAAGAAAGAGGGTTGATGCCGTGGATCTGATATCCAAGGAATCGAATAGAACATAAGTGTTGCCTCCTTAATATAGGTATTCACCTAATAACTATACGTAAAGAAAGTAGTATGCGATTGGGCTATTGACTATATTTATCACTGTAAACCCTGCACGTATGAGGACAAGGAATACTACATGCTGATTATGGCCTACAAAGTGAACGATAACCTCGTGCAATTCATTTATGTAATCGATAATAAATAAGTCGTTATAAACAATTGAGCGTCAGCAAGTAACCTATGGTGAAACATAGATTATTTGCTGACGCTCTTTTTATTGTTTCTATGCATCAAACAAAATTTGTATTGGGCTGCATATCTCATCCTATATATTGCCGCACCGCCACCTGAATGACACATTGACCCCTTATAGTATAGAAACCGCCATCAATAATAAAGGAAAGATAGGAGAAATAAACATGTATGAAATTCATAATGTATCCAGATTATTCGGCCAGGAATATGCACTTAAAAATATATCTCTTGAAATCAAGGGTGGGCTTAACTTTATCGTAGGTGCATCAGGAAGCGGGAAAACAACCCTCCTCAAAATATTAGCAGGCTTGGACCAGGATTTTAAAGGTGAGGCTTATTACAAAAAGCAAAATCTAAAAACGCTCAGCCAAAAGGATAAGAGTGAGTATCACAATAAAAAAATCGGGATCGTATGGCAGGAATTTAATTTGATCGACGATTTATCGGTATTGGATAACATAAAAATGCCTCTCTATTTAAAAGATACCATTTCAGGTGAACGAATAACTCAGCTCATGAAGCAGCTTAAAATTAATGAACTCGCAAAGCAGAAGGTCAGAAATCTATCTGGCGGTCAAAAGCAGCGGGTGGCTATAGCAAGAGAGCTTATGAAAAATCCTGAGGTCCTTATTGCTGATGAGCCCACAGCCGCGCTTGACCCGAAATCAGCCAGTGTAATTATTAATATATTGAAGCAAATCGCCAAAACGCGTACAGTCATTATCGTCACGCATGATAGCTCGATGCTTGACGATAAGAGCAGTGTTTTTGAGTTTGATAAAGGTGAGCTCGTGTCGGAAACCAAAGTCGAACAAGCTAAGCCAAAACCATCTCCGATGACAGCAAAACCCGCATTATCTGTGAAGCGGACCATGTCAATCTCAATGACCAATATAAAGAGTAAAATAAGCAGATACGCGGTGTTGGTGATTGCCATATTGGTATCGACAAGCTTTCTATTAATGAATACAACAGGCCGTATACAAAACACGAGTAAAAACAGCTTTGATGAATTGTACGCTGCGATTGGCGAGGGCCTTTTTGATATTGAGATTGCATCTAAATTTATAAGCGCAGGCAGTTCAAGCGAATCTGATCAAGAGCAAAAGCCAAATGTCGATGTGGATCAGGACATTGCAGGCCTTTATGAAAAATACTTAAATGATGAACGTGTGAAGCACGTGGTATTTGCCCAGGCAGTGAATAATATTACGGTAGTCTTAGATGGCAAGGAGCACAAGATTGAGGGCTCAAACAATGTCCCTGTATTCAAAAAGCTAATATCTGGTAAAATGCCTACGGGTGATCATAATGAAGTGGTTGTCTCAAACAGCTTGGCAGATGTTTTAGGCGTTTCCAATAATGATCTCATCGGCAAAACGATTGACCTCCGTGGGACGCTTTTTAATTGGGATTCCGGTGAGCCAGTTGAAAAGCCAGTTGGTACGACTGTCAAAATTGTTGGTGTAGCGGATACCACAGCTGTGGTAGAGTTTAACGGTGAGATTAAGGAGTATCCAGTAAACGACTCATTCTTTTTCAGTAAATCATCGGTTATTGAACTGCGCGAACAGGCGAACATGAAATCCAAAACGTCTAATTTCTCGATGAGAGCAAATAGCGCCGAGGACATGATTTCATTGAAAGACGAGCTGCTGGCGATGGGAATTGTGCCGAATGGCAGATTTGAACTGGTCGAAGATATGGTTCGATTAAATGCTCAGGCGAAAGAGCAGTCAGGCTCAGCTGTCATTGTCATTAGCATTCTGTCTTTAATCGTTTCGCTTGCCATTTCGTTTATGACAGCAGCTATGCGTAAAAGAGAATATGCGATTTTCAAAATAAACGGCTATAGGAATAGCGATCTAACAAAAATGACGTTCGTGGAATACATGTTTGTTAGCTTAGCGGCATTTGTATTATTTGTGTTGGCCTCTCCACTCATCAACATGGCTATGAATTCAATTACTGGCTCGCCGGGTGTTTTGGAAGCCAAATCATATGCTATAGAGGCGGGCCTGATTATCCTCATTGCTTTGTTTTGCGGCTTGATAACAACGATGGTGATTGGGACTGTCAATACATTTAAATCGTTGAAGTCAGGTGACAGAGCATGATTATTTTAGAAGAGGTAACAAAAAAATATGGTGACCAAACTATTTTAAACCGTATAGGATATACGTTTCGGAATAGAGGGATTACCTGTATTCTTGGCGCATCAGGCAGTGGGAAAAGTACATTATTGAACCTGCTCGCAGGGTTCGATATGAATTACAAAGGAAACATTACGGTATGCGATGAGAAAATTACAGAAATGACACCAGTAGAGCTTTGCCAATTCCGACAAAACCATATTGGGTTTATTTTTCAAAGTTACAATTTAATAAGCGGCTATACGGTTATGGAAAATATTTTACTCGCAGCTGAGTTGAATGGGAATTCAGCGCAAGAAAACCGTGATAAGGTATTTGCATTAATCAAAGAGTTAGGCATCGAAACGAAGGCAGAAGAAAAAGTGGAAAATCTATCAGGGGGGCAAAAGCAACGCGTAGCGATTGCGAGAGCACTTGTGAATGATCCACAAATATTATTCGCAGATGAGCCTACTGGAGCACTTGATCGTGAGTTAGCTAATCAAATCATGGATATCTTAAAGGAAGTGGCAAGGGATCGGCTGGTCGTTGTCATTACCCATGATAAAAAGATATGTTCGTGGGCTGATGAAGTTTTGTCTATTGAAAATGGGAAGATATATGTTATTTCATCTCAAGTAACATCAGCAGAACAAACGATAGTCCAAAAGCAAATCAAAGCAAAGCATACGAGTAACCRTACCCAGGTATCCATTTGGAAACGTGCTTTTAAAAATTTTAGAGTGCGACTATTTCGTTATATGGCAGTTAGCTTGGTCATTGCAATAGGAATTGCGCTGTTTGTTGTCTCACTCTCATCCAGCAACATCATGAGTCAGTCTATTACTGATTTTAAAGATAAAAACACCGCGTTCAATAATGGATACATCGCGTTAAATGAGAAACAAGATCCATTCAAACTACTAAGCCAGGATTATAGAATTGAAAATGTCTATTATCAATACGTACTCAAGGACGTAGAACTTACCCTAAGTGTAGGGATCGTTAGCTTTAAAGAGAAAATACCCATGCCAAGAGCCACTGAAAATATGTCATATGGCATAATGCCGAGATATGGGGAGAACGAGATTTCAATTACGCCAAGTGTAGGGAGAAAACTTACCGATAATATTCGTGAGCTCATTGGCCAAAAAATAACKCTAAAATATAACGGACACAGTTTCCCTCTCACAATCAGCGGTATCTATAACGCAGGTTATGATGATTTTTTCATCAGCTCCGATGTGGAGCAATCACTTTATGAGCATGAGAGAGGAGAGAAGCCATTCTCAGTTTCTTATGATGTGACAAGCTTTTCGGATATTGTGCCGGTAACAGAGGGTTTGGAAAAACAAAACATAACGACCAAAACGGCTGTGGAGCAAGTCGCTGCTCTGGAGAAAACCTTTAACAGCGTAAAGAAGCTTTTTCTTGCTGTGTCCATTCTTATTTTATCCATCGCACTTTTTATTAGCATTGTACTGCTTGCTAAACAAACAAACGCTAGATACCGTGAGATCGGAATTTTAGCAGCTCTCGGCTACAACAAGGGATGGATCAGGGGGATATTAGCAGCTGAAAACATCCTTTTAGCTAGTACATCAACGATTCTCAGTCTCGGAATGTTCTTCGTCATCAGTTATGTATATAGTCTTTTGCTAGGGGGCGGAATGATCATACAAGCCCTGCAAATTGCGATTACTGTCATTTCAACATTTATCATTATTCTTTTAATGAGTACGATTGTTAGTCAGAAACTAATTGCTGCTGAGCCGGCGGATGCTCTTCGGAAATAAAGGATTACAAAGTAATACTTAGTGATGTTAAAAGGCAATATCGTGTTGCAAACGAAAACAGCCTATACTCCTGAATGATAGGGGTTTAGACTGTTTTTTTATATTTACAGCTAATTGACCTGATTTAATTATGATCTAGAAGAGGAAGGGTCAAATAAAACGTTACACCATCCTCTTCATTAAACACGCCGTACTCACTTTCATGTCGTTGTAAAATCGCTTTTACGATTGACAAGCCGATGCCGGTTCCTCCAAGCTCACGGCTGCCTGAATGGTCGGCTCTATAGAAAGTGTCCCAAATATAAGGCAGATCCTCTTCGGGAATAGGTGTGCCCTCATTTTTAAGCGCTACCCGTACGGATGACTTTTCGGTCTTTATACGTATTTCAAGACGTCCTTGAACGGGGGTATGGCGTATAGCGTTACCAAGCAGGTTGATCAGCACTTGCTCCAGCCGCTGCCGATCTGATCGCACCCATTGTTCTTCAGCATCTAGTCCAATCAGCTGAGGACGAATGGATTTCTCATGCAAGAGTGGAGCCATTTTCGTTAGTACCGATTGGACCGTTTCATAAAGCGGGACCGTTGACCATTGCAGTGCAAACCGGCCGCTCTCTAGTTGGGATAGATCCAGCAAATCGGCGACAAGACGGGCCATCCGCTCCGATTCCTCGATAATCACGGCCGTATATTTATCGCGTTTCAGTCCGTTTGCTACATTGTCTTGGAGCGCTTCTGCATAACCTTGGATTAGACTGACCGGTGTTTTTAATTCATGTGATACGCTTGCTACGAATTGCCTGCGCATGCGTTCTAGCTGCTTTTCTTTCTCGATATCATCAAGTAATTTCATATTCGCTTCCTGCAATTCGGCCATCGTTTGCTGCAGATTAAGGGCAAGGCTATTCATCGTTCCCGCGAGCTGGCCGATTTCATCCTTCCGGTTCATACGTACGAATGCTGTGAAATCGAGCTTAGCCAGACGCTTTGCTACTTTGTTCAGCTGCATCAGCGGCAATGTAATGGTGCGTGAAAGGAAATAAGCGAAAAGTAAAATAGGGATGGCAGCAAGCGCGTAAAAATACATATAAAATCGGCTCATAACTTGAACAGCATCGCCGACGGGCTGGAGTGTAGCTAGCGCAATCAAATACGCATCTCCACCTCTATGGTTCACTGTGTTCGGCAGCTTCACTGCGGCAAGTAGCATGTTTTCGTTATCAGCATTAAAGGATGATATTTTCGTTACGCTCACATGTCCTATTTGGGATAGTGTGCTGAATCGGTTGTTATTTTGCAGCCAAATGCTCATGGCGTCTGACAGCCGATTACTGTAGGGATTAACATAAGCTGCAGGTACGAGGGGTTGGCTTCTAATGTTCTTATCATCCAGCGGAGGCTGGACGTAAGGCTCGGGATCGAGTTGAATCGATAGATCGTAATCATTATTAAGGATGATGGAAGGCGTCACAGGTATAGCAGGAATGGCTTTGTAGCCCCCAGCATACACGTCGATTTTATTTCCTTGCTTGTACAACGTGGCTGTTACACCGTAAAAGCGTTGTTCGAAGCTGACGACCTCTTCTGGCTTGACGTTTAGATCGTAAACACCGGATGCATACTTATGATAAATGCTTTCCATCTGCTGAGATAGCTCATTCGACTTCTGCTCGCTATAAAACGTTCCGAAAAATTTAGTCTGGAGCACCATCCATAAGATGATAAATAACATCAAAGCGACCAAGGTCACCCAAAATATTTTGAAATCCAATCGCTCTCTCTTCATAAATACCTCATGTTTTGTTTTGAAATTTATAACCATTGTTGCGCACGGTTTGGATGTAATCAGCCTTGTCTCCTAGTTTTTTGCGTAGACGTTTAATCTGCGTATCGACTGTACGGGCATCGCCGAAATAATCGATCCCCCATAAGCGATCAAGAAGAGTATCTCTTGTTAATACGATATTTGGATGCTGGTAGAAGAACAGCAGCAGTTCGTATTCTTTTGGCGACAATTCGAGAAGCTTGCCGTAAAGATAAACTTCATGGGCTTGCTCATTAATTTCCAAATCATGATGCTTCTTCAGCTCTGCGACCCCATCATGAACATGCCATCGGCTTAATAAGGCTTTAATTTTCGCGATCAATACTTTGGGGCTAAATGGCTTAGTTACATAATCGTCTGCACCCAATTCGTAGCCATATAACTTATCTTCTTCCTCTGACCTAGCCGTTAGCATAACAATTATAGTCTGGGAGTGACTGCGAAGCTGCTTGCATACTTCAAAACCATCTATACCGGGCATCATAATATCAAGCACAACGAGATCAGGCGGCGTATGGCGAGCATGCTCTAACGCTTCATAGCCATTTGCTGCTTGTATGATGTGGTAGCCCTCTTCTTCCAAGTAATCTGCAACAAGCTCCCGCATGCGAGGCTCATCCTCAACGATGAGTATTAAGGGCTGTTTCACCATATTGGATTTCTCCTCTTTAGCCCTTGTCATTCCACTGTCATAGGGGCATTATGATTCATATTGTTGAAGCTCACTAATTACCACCATTATGGAGGAAATGATCCTGTAAACGCAATGCTGCCCTATATACCGGCTCATTCGCCTCTAATTTGCATTGCTAATGGTTTTCATTTGTCGTTTTATGATAGTATATAGACCTATACGTTAAGAAGGAAGTGAACCATTATGATCAACATAACGATTCCGGCGCCGGACGTAACCATAACGAAGCAGGTTAATCCACAGCTGAGCAATATTTATGGCTTTACTGATTTTCACCTGATTACGAGGGAGCATGGCGGTTTCTTTATGTTTTACAACGATAAGGACGAGCTGCTGTTTGTCGGCAAGGCACGGAAGCTAAGACCCCGTATCAAAAAACATTTTGAGGATTCCGTATCCGTCATGAAAAATCATCGCAATGAGGTTACTAAAATTGAGGTTTATGTTAATGAGGATTCGGTTGATCGCGAGATTTACGAAACATACCTTATAAACAAATTCAGAGCGAAATACAATGTAGAAAAAGTGTTCTTTAAATAAATAGATCGACAAACACAAAGCAATGAGCGCAGTCATTAGGACGAGGCTTATTGTTTTTTTGTTTAGGTAAGATGGCGGCTTGTTGACATCGAAAAGTAAACCTGTTATATTTATCTTAAATTAAAGATAATTAAATTAAAGATTGTTTTTAGAAGATGATTTGTATTCATGAACCACGGGAAAGCTAAAATTGAATGGAGGAATATATAATGAATCAATTAAAAGGTATCCATCACGTTACGGCAATTACAAGCAGTGCAGAGCGCAACTATGACTTTTTTACAAACGTGTTAGGCATGCGATTAGTGAAAAAAACGGTGAACCAAGACGATATTCAAACGTATCATTTGTTTTTTGCAGATGATAAAGGCAACGCAGGAACTGACATGACATTTTTCGATTTTCCACATATTCCGAAGGGCGTGCATGGAACGAATGAAATTTCAAAAACTTCATTCCGAATTCCGAATGATGCGGCTTTGCAATACTGGGTAGAGCGATTCAACCGTCTAGATGTGAAGCATACCGGCATTCAAGAGATGTTTGGCAAGAAGTCACTTTCGTTCGTTGACTTTGATGACCAACAGTATCAATTGATTTCGGATGAAAATAATAAAGGGGTAGCTTCAGGGGTGCCTTGGGAAAAAGGACCAATCCCATTAGAGCACGCGATTACGGGTCTAGGACCAATCTTCATTCGTATTTCTAATTTCGAGAACTTCAAAACGATGCTGGAGAAAGTGCTGTTGTTTAAAGAAATTGACCAAGACGGCTCATTCCATCTATTTGAGGTTGGTGAAGGCGGAAACGGAGCACAAGTTATTGTGGAATACAATGCTGTGCTTCCACAAGCGCATCAAGGCTTCGGCACCGTTCACCACGTGGCATTCCGTGTAGAAGACCGCGGCGTATTAAATGAATGGATCGAGCGCCTAGAGAGCTTCAGATTGCCGTCTTCCGGCTATGTAAACCGTCACTTTTTCGAATCGTTGTACGCTAGAGTGGCTCCGCAAATTTTATTCGAATTTGCAACAGATGGTCCAGGGTTTATGGGTGATGAGCCTTATGAGACGCTTGGTGAAAAATTATCGTTGCCTCCTTTCCTAGAGCCTAAGCGTGAAGAAATCGAGAAATTAGTCCGTCCGATCGATACGGTTCGCAGTACGAAGGAGTTTATTAAAGAATAATGCTTCAGAAATAGACAGAGGCAGTGGATTGATTGGACAATATCCCCTATACTTGTAAGGCAACTTCAAGGAGAACTTGAATGTATAATAAGGAATGGGGGACATGAACTTATGTCTAGTTTGCCAAATTGCCCGGAATGTAATTCTGAATACACATATGAGGATGGCAGTCTGCTAATCTGTCCAGAATGCAGTCATGAGTGGAGCTTACAATCAGAATCCGATAACGATGAAGATAAAAGAATAATTAAAGATGCGAATGGAAATGTGCTGAACGATGGTGATTCTGTAACGGTCATTAAAGACCTTAAAGTTAAAGGCAGCTCGCTCGTTATCAAAATAGGCACAAAAGTAAAAAACATCCGCTTAATTGAAGGCGATCATGATATTGATTGCAAAATCGATAGCTTTGGCGCTATGAAATTGAAGTCGGAATTTGTTAAGAAGATTTAGGATTTGCTTTTAATTCATGTATAGGCGAGGCCCGATTGGCTCTTTAGAGCTTATCGGGCCTTTTTATTGATGCTTAGGCGAAAATAATTTTCATAAATTAAATAGTGGTGAAATTAATTTACAAAATGAGGGTATTATGATATGTTGATTTTGCCTAGATGGCAGCGGCAGTCAGTGAGTAAATAAAAACAGCAGCGGAGTGGAGTCCAATGAATACAAATAGAAATGTACTTGATAGGATAAGAAGAAAGCTGGTCGTTTCCTGCCAAGCCTTGCCGGATGAACCGCTTCATAGTCCATTTATTATGGGGAGAATGGCATATGCAGCTTTTTTAGGCGGAGCTTCAGGAATTCGTGCCAACAGCGTAGAGGATATTAGGGAAATTAAGCAGCAGGTAGATCTACCGATCATCGGTATTATAAAAAAGGATTATGAGGGCTCTTCCGTATTTATCACCCCTACGATGAAGGAAGTGGATGAACTTTGCCGCGAAGGCGTGGATATCATTGCAATGGATGCAACAAATCGTGTGAGGCCGGACGGATCAACGATATCGGAATTATTTCCTTTACTACGAAAAAAGTATAAAGATCAGCTCTTTATGGCGGATTGCTCGACCTATGCTGAAGCTATCGAGGCTGCTGCGCTAGGGTTTGACATTATTGGGACGACTCTTAGCGGCTATACGGAAGCAACAAAAGATAATGTTTTGCCAGATTTTCAGTTGATAGAGAAGCTCGTGAATACGATATCCGTTCCGATTATTGCGGAGGGCGGTATCTCAACACCTGAGGAACTAAAACGATTATTTGACCAAGGGATTTATTCAGCTGTAGTGGGATCTTCCATTACAAGACCGATGGAAATAACCAAAAAATTCGTAAAGGCTGTTGAATAGCCCATGGGAATGAACATTTTAGCGGCAGATATTGGCGGTACCCATACGAAGATAGGCATTTGCGATGAACGAGGCCATATCACTCAGTTCAAGGAGTATGCGACCGAAGCTCATATGGGCGGCAAGCATCTCATGGAAAAGCTGCTTTCCCAAATGGAGTCATATCAGCATTTTGATGCTGTCGCTATTAGTACGGCCGGACAAGTGAACGCAGATGAGGGCTGCATCTTGTATGCCAATGAGAATATCCCAAGCTATACAGGCATGAAGGTCAGAGAGATCGTAGAGGATCGGTTCCATAAGCCTGTGAAGGTTGAAAATGATGTGAATGCAGCTGCATTAGGCGAGGCGTGTTTTGGAGCGGCAAAGTCGTTTACTGGTTTCTTATGCTTAACGTTTGGGACGGGGATTGGCGGAGCCATCGTCATGAATCGTCAAATCTATCGTGGTGCGAGCGGCTCAGCTGCTGAATTCGGTCATATGTTTACCCGTCCATTGTCGCAAACGAATGGCGGCACGTGCAAATCATTTTATGAAACCAATGCCTCAACAACAGCCTTAATTCGAATGGCCCAAGAAGCTGATCCTGAAATTGTAGACGGAAAAGGTTTTTTTGATAAAATACAGGTAGGAAACGAACCATTACAACAAATATTGCATGCATGGACGACCGAAGTATCCGCGGGTTTGGCTTCACTCATTCATATTTTCAATCCACCTGCTATTATTGTAGGAGGCGGAGTGATGGAGCAGGATGAGCTTGTTCGAATGGTTGAGAAACAAACCAAAGCATTAATTATGGAGAGCTTTGCGGGTGTGAACATCGTAAAGGCTTCTCTTGGAAATAAAGCTGGCTTATTAGGTGCGGCATCATTATTTCTACGCGGAATGGACAGGATTTAGGGAGGTGATCGGTTGCGCACTATCAATATTTTTACAACGATTCATTCGAAATACAACAACCTGACGAATACCGAAAGGAAAGTAGCAGACTACATTCTGGAAAACTCGGAAGGTGTCGTCTACATGTCGATTACCGATCTTGCAGATCACTGTGGAGTGGGCGAGTCCAGCGTATTCCGGTTTTGCAGGTCGTTAAGCTATAAAGGGTATCAGGATTTTAAGATTGCCCTTGCACATAGCATCACCGCGGAAAACGAAATACCGCAGCTTACGGACAAGGTCCTGATGAATGATACGATGGATCAAGTGTCCTCTAAGGTGCTGTCATCCAACATAAGTGCATTGAACGAGACCTATAACTTAATCGATAACGAAAAAATGGATCAGGCGATTGAGCATTTGCTCCAAGCGGAACGGGTCATATTTTTTGGCGTAGGCTCCTCCTTAATGACGGCAATGGAAGCGAAAATCAAATTTATGCGTATCACAAACAAAACGGAATGCAGCATCGATTCGCATCTGCAGATGATGTCAGCGGCTTTAATGACGAAACGGGATGTCGCTGTCGTTATTTCTTATTCCGGTTCTACAAAGGATACGATTGAAGTAGCGAAAAGGGCCAAAGAAAGCGGTGCTACCGTCATTTCGATTACGAGGTTCGTTAAGTCACCGCTGACCTCTTACTCTGATCTGACACTGCTATGCGGAGCGAATGAAGGACCTCTGCAGGGCGGCTCATTATCTGCGAAGATTTCACAGCTTTATTTGCTCGATGTTTTGTATGTGGAATATTTCAAGAGAACCTATGAAGATTCAATAAGGAATAAGGAAAGCACCGCTGCGTCGGTAGCTGTGAAATTGCTATAAAGCTTACGGTGAACAAAAAGAGGTAGAGTGCGATCGTTAAGCACTCTGCCTCTTTTTGATTTTCATAGAAAAAGCCGCTCTATCGCGGATCGGCACGAAGAGCGGCTGGCTTTAACATTGTATAATGATGAGATTCCGATTATGAACGAGGCTTGAAGATGCCAAAAGGCCGGCCGATTGGCAGAAACACACGTCCAAAATGGGTGTTCAGTACAGCTGCGCCTGCGGCATATAGCGATAGGAGAGCAATACCCATCTCAGCATAGGCAGCTAGTGCGTGGAACACGTCTGGTGCTACTCCGAATGCATCGAAGCTCAGTCCAAGGAAAAGCAAATCAATTAGAACGAAGATGAAGAATAATACTTTATTGGTCTCCGCTGCTCCGATAGTCATCAGCAGCGAGAAAATGAGATAACCGACAAAAGCAAAACCAAGCTGCTTGCTATCTGCGATTGCAGCCAGCTCAGCGCCGAACACACCGAGCTTGATCAGCCAACTGCCAGCCATCGCCATCCAGAAGAAAGCATAAGCGCCAAAGGCGGTCATACCGAATGTATTGTTATGTTTTGCATCTTGAATAGAAGCAAAGAGCTGAGCAAAGGCGCCTAGAAAAATCGCCCATGGAATAACGAGGCTTAGACCGTCAGTTAAGCCGAGCTTCTGTGAGGAAGCTACGAGCGTAACGATAGCCAGCCCAAATAAGCCGATGGCGCTTGGGTCGGCTGTTACAATTTTGACATTGGAATGATGTTCATTATGCATGTTAGAAAAGAAACCTCCAATAGTTTTCAGGGGTAAACCTGCAATAGTATAGTTGATTCTGCCGATACCAGAATTTCTAGTTTAACGGAAAAGATCTGGCGCGCATAGGGGGAAATTATTGAAAACGCCCCTTTTGCCTTGTTTCAGCAGAGGGGCGTCACATAAATGTTTTAAATTCAGACTTAGGCTACTGTCCGAGTGATTTCTGTTTGGGGATAGGTCCGAATAAAACCCAATGTCCTTTCACTTTGCCGGCCCAAGCAACGATGATCCATGAGCCAACTAAAGCCAGGAAGAAGCCTCCTGCAATCCATGCTCCGTAAACGAGCGGACTCCCATTCACATCCATCATACGGTAATATCTGAGGAACATCGGATGCAGCAAGTACATGCCAAATGACGCATGGCTGAGATGAATAAGTACCGATTTCAAATATTCCATGCGGGATGCCTTAATCCGAAGGGCAAGATGAATAAGCAGCAAACAAGCCGATGTAATATAAATTTCATTTTTAATTTGCACCAAAAAGCTATCGTTAAATAGTAGTTTTCCCTGCGCCTCACGCAAGAAGTAGATCACGTTGAGCGTACCGGAAATGGCTACTACTAGAATTAATGTGCTTCGTAAAGCAATGCTGCTGCGTTTGCGCTCCCAGAAGGCATAAAATTTCGTATAGTTGATTCCTATATAAGCCCCGATACAAAAGTACAAGCTGTATGCGAAAAAACCGCTGGTGACGTATTTGATTCCCATTTCCTTGGCGTTCAGCATATAAATCCACTGAATGAGAAGTCCACCTGTGATCAACCAATTGACGAGACGCGGCCATTTTCTCATCACATACCAAAGTACAGGGAAGAGCAAATAACACTGGATAATAATAAAGATAAAATACAAATGAGCATAGGTTTTTCCAAYCAGCAATTTAACGAGAAAATCCCAAGTCTGAAAATAAGAGATAAACTGCTCGAAATTAATAAATCCGTATCTGAAGTAGATGATAGTGGCATAATACATAAACGAAAATAGGAGAAACGGCAGCATAATTTTAGTGATGCGTTTCTTGTAGAACATCGTAGCTGTTTGTTTGTTTAATGGTTTATCATTGTAATTGTAGAAAAGAGATATGCCGCTGATCAGAATGAAGAGAGGTACGGCGAATTTGGATAACGTATTAAACAGGACAAGAATCAAAAACAGTGTGGAGTTAGGATCGGAATTGACTACTGAAGAGGATGTCGCGTGAATCATAATGACAGCAAGTATGCCAAATGCGCGTAGGCTCTCAAGCTCAGTCAAAAGCGCCTTCTTAGCTGGCGGTTGAGACATTTATGCACCTCGTGAGTAAGTAGATAATTTAACAATATTTGTTGCTAAAATGCTGACAAGCTAGTATAGCACAAAAGTGGAAAAATATAATGTAGTAGTTTGTGGAGAAATTGTGCGCGGGCAGGGAAATTGAAAAAGGAACTTAAATTTAAATCTCGAATATTTACTGTAATCGGATAGCTAAAAATCTAATGACAGACAGGAGTTGGATACAATGATAAAAGGTTTTGGCGGTATATTTTGGAGAACCAAAAATCTTGAAATGATAACAAAATGGTACAGTGAAGTGTTGAAGCTTGAAATAGGGAATTGGAATGGGACGATGATAAAACCCGAATCCGGAAATGAGACTATCTTTTCTTTTTTTAGCGAGAATGACAGCTATTTTCCAACAGAACAACAAGTGTTGTTAAATTTCCAAGTACATAATGTAGACGAGACTATTAAGCATCTTGAACATATGAAAGTACCTCTTGCAAAGAACTTAGAGGTTAGTGAATTTGGGAAATTTATTTGGATTGAAGATCCAGAAGGTCGATTGATCGAGCTTTGGGAGAAAAACGGGTAACTATAACTCAACAATCACTATGGCGAGGCTACCGGCATGAATCGGTAGCCTCGTTGAACTAACAATCGAGTTTGAGGTCTGCAGGGAATACAACCTCGAAGTCGCATCAGTCCATTTTAGATACTAAGCTAATCATGAGAAATCCGTCTTTGATTAACGAAGGTGCTGCAATGGCTGGAACAGCAGCATGCACGGCAACCTTTTTACTCATTAAAAGTTGGTTCAAGAGAAAATAGCGTCAATTGCGTCTTGGCTGCGCTTTTGACGCTATTTTTGTTTTAGTGAGGTTTTTTGAAAGGTTGGAAAAGGTAAAGGAATCTCCTAGCATACGCTCGATTATTCGTGTGAATGCCAGCTTCTTACGTTCTACTATATCTTCGGACCATAAGAAAATTCCGGGATCAAACATAAAGTTGATGCCAACTAGTATGAATTCGGCAGTTTCCTGTGGGTCTTGAATTTGAAAGATTCCTTCCGCCATTCCTTGATTCAGAATTTGTGTCACGTAAGGGGCACTGTCTTGTACAGCTTGTACGAGAACCTTCTGGTGAATCGATGCATTATGTTCATGATGCAGAAATTCAATAATTTTGCTCTCATCCTCGTATGGTTGTTCCCACAAGATGGTATACATCTTTGCTTCTACAGTCATTCCTTCGGTTTCCGCTAGAACTTTGACCATATTAACTTTTTCTTCAGCCAAACGTTCTACAATGGCGATCATAATATCATATTTGGTTTTGAAGTGATAATAAAATGTACCCTTAGCAATGCCCAGTTTATTGACTATATCGTCCACAGCAGTTTGATTGTAGCCATTTTCTCTGAATAACTCTAATGAGGCTTCTATTATTTCGGCGCGCCTAATTTCTGGTTTTTTATTAACTCTCGACAAGTTGTTCATCCTCCTCATGTATTTACTCTATTGACAAACTGACTAAAAGTCAATAAAATTGGCTGGGTAACATTAACCGACTATTAGTCAGTCAGAATGAAAAGGAGAAAATACTCATGAATCTGCGCATTATATTATATCTCATCGGATTTAGTGCCTTTGCAGGATCGCTGGGGCAAAACTTATATACGCCTTTACTTGCCGACATGCAGAACGATCTGCAAACAACAAGTTATTTAATGAGCTTGACGATTTCTTTATTTTTGATTGCTTTAGCTGTCATGCAGATCGTATTCGGACCACTAGCAGATACAAAAGGAAGGAGAAAAGTGCTGCTGCCTGCACTCGCCGTATATTTTGTGGCATCTTTAGGCTGTGCATTTTCCTATTCCATTGAATCATTTCTGGTTTTCCGCGTCTTTCAGGGCATAGGCTCCGCAGCGGTTCCCGTTGTAGGAGCAGCAGTAATCGGTGACCTGTTCCGTGGAAAAGAATTGGCAAAGGGAATGGCTACTTACCAACTTATGCTTTTGCTTGCTCCAGCTATCGGACCTCTTCTCGGAGGACTCATCGGGGAAAAACTCGGATATCAAGGCGTGTTTTTCTTTTTGTCAATCCTAATCCTGCTGCTTCTGCTCGCCAATATGAAGCTCTTGCCCGAGACAAAGCCACAGAATGTATCCGCGACAAGGTTCAGCCTTAGCTCGTTTATTGTAATTTTTAAAAACCATCTCGGTGCGGTTGTTTTGTTATATGGATTTGTACAATGTGTAGTTTACTTAGTATATCTTGTGTTCTTGCCTCAAATCCTAAGTACGTCGTATAACATGTCTACGGGGATGGTTGGGATTGTACTGCTTATTATGTCCGCCTGTACGATTCTGAGTATTAGAGTCGGCAGTTGGATGCGTAACCGAATGGGAAGTGGACGAGCATTAATGTATGCATTCCTTTTACAATCGATTACAGTCGTTCTTTTTGCTTTAACCGCCAATCTCTCGTTACCGATTTTGATCGTGGATGTTTGCTTGTTCGGCCTCACGATGGGGCTGACTGTGTCCATGCCAACTACTATTTTGGCGGAACAGTTTCCAGAGGAACGCGCCACTGCCATCGGTGTGTATAACTTGATCCGATATATAGGCATGGCAATTGGCCCGATGATCGGCTCCTTACTTTATGTTGAGAATGACTTGAAGCCTTTGTTCTTAACTTGTGGCATAGCCTATTTAATCTCTGTCTTAGCAGGAGGAGTGTGGTTGAGTTCGAAGCGTCTGAGGGTTATTCCTTCTTGAGCAATTGGTAAAAGGCGTCACGTTGCGACAAATATTTTTTGCATAGCCACGTTTCGCCTCCGCCAATACCATTTTATTAATCTAGCGGGCAGGTCAGTTTAAATTGAGGGAGGGGAATTAGTATTGAGATGGAATATATACACTGAGCTTTACTTTCCGTAGGAGGGGGAGATTCAATGTACATAAGAAAAGCTTGTTTAGAGGATGCAGAGGGTATTGCCAAGGTTCATGTTGATAGTTGGAAGTCTACGTATAAAAACATTGTTTCAGATGAGTTTTTAAAGAACCTTTCTTATGACCAACGAAAGAACTTGTGGAATCGAAATATCTCTGATAAGGAGAATTATACATTTGTCGCAGTAAATAATGAGGGAGAAGTCGTAGGATTTGCAGATTGCGGGAAAAGAGAAAGTAATAATATCGATAATTC
>NZ_JBFTSN010000023.1:0-42449 GCF_056400045.1 Paenibacillus sp. 01L418 | reverse complement strand
TCGCGTAGGGAGATGCATTGATAACAGTCCCATAGAATCCTTCTGGGGAACCCTGAAGTGCGAAAAATATTATTTGCATACATACCGAACTTTTGATGAGCTTGAACGGGACATTGAAGCCTACATTCACTTTTACAATTACGAACGATTACAGGCGAAACTAAACGGCCTCAGTCCAATGGAGTTTAGGACTAAGGCCGTTTAACAGGTTTTATTATTTGTAATGTCWACTTGACGGGGTGCAGTTCAAAGGTTATTATCCTTTTGGACAGCCTCCTTTTTTCTTAAAGCACTGTTACTTCATTACGGTACCTTTCAAAATCGGATACCCGGCATTCCAGCTTCATCCGAGTGCCTTCTGCTTCGTAGTCCGTTGCATGCACATGCGCATGCTCGTTAAAGTAAGCAACCAAGCGCCCTTGGTTGAACGGAATCAACAGCTCGCATTCCATATAGTCGTCGAAGACATGATCGCGAATAAGCTGAATTAGCTCATTTAGTCCAATATTCTTTTTGGCGGATAGGTAGACGTTGTTATCACGTACTTCCGGATATGGATGCTCCGTCAGATCACATTTATTGTATGCATAAATCGTTGGGAGATTGTAAGCCCCCAGCTCCTTTAACGTCTCATTCGTAACCGCAACAAGCTGCTCATAATCGTCATGGGCGTAGTCGACGACATGTACGAGCAAATCAGCTTCAGTTACTTCCTCTAAAGTTGAGCGGAAGGCCTTCACCAGGTGATGGGGAAGCTGGCTTACGAAGCCGACCGTATCTGTGAGCAAGAATGATTTGTTGTCAGGCAAATCAATACTGCGAACTGAGGTCTCCAGCGTTGCAAAAAGCATATCCTTGGCAAATACCTGTTTGGTTGTCTCTGGATTGTATTTCTCAAGCAAAGCATTCATCAAGCTGGATTTCCCCGTATTCGTATAACCGACGAGACAGACGACAGGCACTTCGTTCTTCTGCCGCTGCTTCCGCTGAATTTGACGGCGGGCTACCAGCTTCTCAAGCTCGGCTTGCAAAGCAGTGATCCGCTCTTCGATACGTCTGCGATCCAGCTCCAGCTTCGTTTCACCGGCGCCTCTGTTCTTGAGACCAGCTCCGCCGCCTTGCCGCCCCAAGGATGCGCGAAGTCCGACAAGCCTAGGAAGCATATATTGAAGCCGAGCGACTTCGACTTGCAGCTGGGCTTCTCTTGTTTTGGCGCGCTCCGCAAAAATATCCAGAATGAGAATCGTTCGGTCAATGACCGTCCGCTCCAAAGCGGCTTCCAAATTACGAATTTGAGAGTGGGAGAGCTCATCATTAAAAATAACGACATGCGCGTCATGCGCTTCGAGCAGGGCAAGCAGCTCTTGGATCTTTCCAGTCCCAATGTAGTGAGACGGGTTAATGCGTGCTGCCTTTTGGCTTAGCTCATCAACGACCTCGATATAACAAGCGGAAGCTAGATTGCGAAGCTCCTCCATGGAGTATTCAAAGTCGGTTTGATTTTGAAGCTGAACTCCGACGATAATCGCCTTTTGTTTTGGTTGTTCCATTATTCATCATCCTTTTAACGGTTATTTAAAAAATAAAAAACACAGGCAGCTCTGCCTGTGTTCACCGTTATAGGTAAGCGGGTATCAGTAAAAATATCCATAAGGAATCCAATATTCCTTATCAATATGGATTGATGGCCTTCCATATACGCTGAAATAAACGTATGGAAATTCCGCTCTAAAGGCGAATACGCGAGTCGGGATGCTCCCTATAATAGTCGACGTATTCTGTTTATATGGGTTACCTTCAAAATGGACAGACCTATCCTGAGTCCCCTGCACACAGGCAGAGCTTTGGCGCTATTCAATTAGCAGCTGCGCAAAGACCTAACTCGGATATAGTCTATCACACGTAACCCTCCGTTCATTTAAATTAGCATCAGTGTAGCACAAAGGGCTATTTCACGGCAAGTCAAAAGGAAAAGAGTCCCTTATGAATCGCTCCAATCCTGACGCAAAGTGAAGAGCTCCTTCAGCTCATCAGTTGATAGCTCCGTGATCCAGCCCTCTGAACTGGAGATGACATTTTCACTGAGCTGCTGCTTATTTTCGAGCATCTCATCGATGCGTTCCTCCAGCGTGCCAAGCGAGATGAATTTATGAACCTGAACGTCGCGAGTTTGGCCCATGCGGTACGCGCGGTCGGTTGCTTGGTTCTCCACAGCAGGATTCCACCAACGGTCGAAATGGAATACATGGTTAGCAGCGGTCAGGTTTAGCCCAACTCCGCCAGCCTTAATCGACAGAATGAACACATTAGGCTGCTCTTCCGGCGGCAATTGTTGCGACTGGAACCGCTCAATCATGCGGTCACGCGCCAGCTTGGAGGTGCTGCCATTCAAATATAATATCGGCTCCTGCAGCTCCTGCTGCAGCACGCTTTGAAGCATTTCCCCCATACCGAGGTATTGCGTGAAAATAAGGCAGCGTTCGCCTTCGTCTCGCAGTTCTCTCACCATGGCGAGCAGCCGCTCAAGCTTAGCCGATCGGCTTATGATCCGCTCTGTATCCATTTGCTCGCCAGCGGGCGCAGAGCTGTCCACCAAAGGTTCTTTCGTTAGCAGCATCGGATGGTCGCATAGCTGCTTCAGCTGCATAATGGACGATAAAATGGTGCCTTTACGTTCGATGCCTTCAAGCTTTTGCATGCGATCCATAAGCTGATTAACGGTTTGATTATAAAGCGCGCCTTGCTCGGCTGTGAGATGAATATACGTTTTCATTTCATTTTTGTCCGGCAAATCAAGCTGGATCGCGGGGTCCTTCTTCTTGCGCCGCAGCATGAATGGCTTAACGAGCTTTTGCAAATCTGCGGTGCGCTGAACATTGCGTTCCTTTTCAATAGGATTGCTGAAGCGCTGCTGAAAACCGTGTGCGCTCCCCAGAAACCCCGGATTCATGAAATCATAGATGGACCACAGCTCCGATAAACGATTCTCGATCGGCGTGCCCGTCAAAGCGATACGATGCTTCGCAGTAAAGCTGCGAACGGCTGCGGATTGTTTCGTTTGAGCGTTCTTTATATTTTGTGCCTCATCCAAGCAAATCGCTGCAAAAGTAATATCCTTCAGCATGTCCTGATCAAGAGTAGCGGTTGCGAATGAAGTTAGTATGACATCGGCGTTTCGCATTTCCTCAAGGAAATGTTCTCCTACGAGGCGTTTGCTTCCGTAATGAAGCATAACGCGCAGCGAGGGTGCAAAGCGGCTAATCTCCTTCTGCCAGTTGCCCAGAACAGAGGTTGGGCAGATGATGAGCGATGGCATTTGTTGCTCCGACTCTGCTGTGCTCTCTTTGAGATTGAGCAAATAGGCGATAAGCTGAACCGTTTTGCCAAGACCCATGTCATCGGCCAAGCATGCGCCAAGTCCGAATCGACGTAAGAAGGACAACCAAGCGTAGCCTTCCTGCTGATAAGGTCGAAGCTCGGCACGCAGCCCGGCAGGAACAGCAAGCATAGGCCACTCGGTTCGTTGGTTTAGCTGGCTGACCAGCGTCAGCAAATGCTCGTTCAGCTCAACTTCCAGCTGAATACGATGCTCTTGCTCTGCTTCGTTTTCCTGCTCAGGCTGATCATCCCCTTGCTCGTTGCCGCTTCCCAGAAGATGCAGCTGAAGAACATCTTGAAACGATAAACCTTCGGCGCGGTCAATGCCCGACATCGCTTTGCGAATTTGCGCGAGCAAGGCGGGATCAAGCGATACCCACTGTCCTCGGAAGCGAACAAGCCGCTCATTCCGGGCAACAAGCTCATTAAACTCGGATTCAGTCAGGTCGGTGTCTCCAATGGCAATGCGCCAATCGAATTCGATTAGTGTATCCAGTCCAAATAAAGATTCACCAGAGCCCTCTTCTCGTTTGCTTGTGCTGACCTTAGCGCGAAGGCGTGGTTTCTTACGGCTGGCGGTTTCCCACCAAGCGGGAAGCAGTACCTGCCAGCCCGCGTCTAATAAACGGGGGCTATCTACGGCAAGGAACCGCCAAGCGGCATCATTTTTCAAGGGGACGTTTAAAATATCGTCGTGCTTGCCCGCAAGCAGGTTTGTTGGCAGGCAAGCACGCAGACGCTCCAGCCAGCCTGAGGAACGCTCACGAATAGAAGGAGACCAAGAAGCAGGCCACGAGCCGTAAGCTTCGCCTGTATCAGACAATTTAACGGGTACAATAACCGCCTGATCGAGCTTGTCCTGCAAAATAAGCTTGAGCTGCCACGGGTCATACACATCAACGGGCTCGATAAGCTGAAGCATTGGCCGAAATGGAGCTTGATCGGCTTTCCAGCCAATGGCGATCAGCCATGCCTGTGCATCCAGTCCGGCGGTTATGCCATCCTTGGCAAAGAGGAGCGGGTATTCCCTGCGCAAATCAGCAGCAGTCGTTTCTGTGCCATAATAAGCGTCAAATACAGCAGCAGAAAAAGCTGCAAGCAATCCCGTCTTAAAGCTATCGTCTGTTTGAGTTTTTCTGATCATGCTCTGAATTTGTTCGTTTATTGCAGCATTATCCCAGCTCCATTGGAGCTTTCCTGAACGGAAGGCCGAGAAGCTTGGTATAAAACGATGTGCAGTTATTTCAGCTGCTAACAAGGGGGCGAGCGTAACAAGCATTCCGGCTTTCTCTTCCCATATCCATTCCACATGCTCAAGCACCGTGTTTTCCGCAAAAAAAGGAATAACCTGCTCGGCTGGAAGCAAAACAAGCTCTAGTCCTTCAACCTGCTGTACTTCGAGTTCTGTGCCATAAAAGGAAGGCGTATGCCAGGCGAACAAGCTATGCTTCAAGCTGACGCCGGGCAGGAAGTCGCTCATGCCGCTCATTCCGTATAGGAGAGCATCACCATGTGTCGTTAAACTAGCGTATACCGTAATTGTTTTTGTAAACTTGCTCATGGTATAAGTTTTCCTTTCCGAAGCTCTTCCTGAAGCGCACGAAGGCGGCTATGGCTAGAAGCGAACGCTGCAATAAACGTTTCCCAGCGCTCCTCGTCTTTCCTTTTCTTGTACAGCTTAGCCAGCCGTTTGAGCAGCTTCACAGCAGTTTTGTAGCCAGGCCTATTTTTGAGCAGCACATATCTTTCCACAGCCTGATGATAAAAGGGCAGCAGCAGCTCCGGCGCATGTTTCTCAATAGGGGCGAACACTCCAACGCGATAGTCAAGCGGCTCGGTTCCCGTGCTGAGCTGATAATCGATCCATTGCTGCCATTTGGCATGATGGAGCAGTTTTCCTTCGTAAATAGAACTAGCGTAGGGAAGCGATTGAATGAGAGGCGCCCACATCAGCTGCTCCGCATCTGGAATATGTTCAATTACCCCGTCCCAGTAGCTATAAAAGATTTCTAAGGCGTTAATTCGACTTTTCTCTACATACGGCTTCGTTTCCACTAACCAATTCGATAACCGCTGCCATTGCTCTTTTTCAGACATCATGGTTAAGACATGGAATAAGTCACTTGGACGAAGCTCGTTACCGCTGCTTATTTCATTTAGTTTGCTCCACGACTCTTCGTCGCGTTGTAAGAAGAAGTACATCCACACCTCGGCAAGCAGCAAAGGGTAGCGGGAGAGCGCTGAGCCGGGCTTTGAAGGTGCGGCATTCAATTGCTGCAGCTCTTCTAGATACAGGCTCATATCGTTCTGGTTAGGGATAATCCAGTATTGCAATAACCAAAAATAAGGATCGGAGAAATACGTCTTTGATCCTGATTCCGCCAGCATGAGCCTGCGTAAAAAGGATAATGTTTCTTCTAGGCACTGCCAATAGTCGGGTCCTTCGGCAGGATCGGATTTTTTTTGCATGAGCTCAGCAATAGCAAGCTGTACATCTGAAATAGCAGCATGTGTATGGAAGCCGATAAAGGAGCCGGAATGTCCCTTTTGATCGGGAATAAGATTAAGCAGCAGCATCAGAATATGAAGATGAGCATGCAGCTCGAATAGATTATTTTGTGCAGAAGAAAGCTTGGGCTTTATCTGATTAATAGCTGTAATTGCACTGTGTACATATGCGGCATTTCGAGTAAGGTCAGACAGAGACTCGGTACGAGATTTAAACAGTGCGTGCCACTCTGCGACGTTCATTTGTTCAATTGGTTTCATGACGAAGTGGTCTCCCTAACGAATAAAATCATTTTACGAATCAGCTAATTATACCATTTATTTCGCTTATGGCTTGGAGTATAAAGTGCATGCACGCTTCAGTTGGTCTTTCCTAAAGCACCAAAACATTTTACAATATAAATACGGCAACAAATGAACGACTGTCTTTATCGGCAGAAAGGAAAGATGACAGATGGCAATTCAAGAAATTCAAGAAGAAGACTGGCTAAAGCTTAATCGGATAGGGAATGGTAAGGATGCGCTGCTTTTTTCATCACCGTTTTGCGGAACCTGTAAGGTCGCCGAGCGAATGCTGGAAATTGTGGAAGCGGCTGAGGTTCCAACGACCTTGTATAAAATAAATATAAATTACGCCCCCCAGCTGCGAAATGCTTGGAAAATTACGAGTGTGCCTTGCCTTGTTTTATTGAAGAACGGAGAGCCTTATCAGTTTGAATATGCGATGCGTTCAGTTGATTATTTGTATAAACTTATGAAGAACATGGATTAACGGGGATGATTTCTCCGTAGAACGGCCGAAATATATTTTTATTTACTATAAAATTTTTATCAGGCGAAGATTATAGTGCTGTTCGTGTTATAATTGAGAGGTGCAGTCAATAAAGACCATTGACTATGATAAAGGAGTCGGAAATATGCAGGTAGTATTTGAAGACTGGGATCAAAAAGTAAAAAAAACATTTAACGCAACGAGCAAGCAGGTTGTATTAACCGTTACCGAGGCCGGTGACCTGTTAGGCCTGACTAAGGACCAGATGAAGGTTTATGTGCTTAAGCATAACCTCACTAAGGTTGCGATTAATCGCAGCGTACACAGATATCTATTACTGAAAAGCGAAATAGATGAGATCCTAGGTAAAGCCTAATAATTGCGATAAACCACAGCCAAATATGGGCTGTGGTTTTTTGTTGTGTTTACATCCCATCTGAGGAGGTGTGGACGTTATATGGAGGATATGGCAGGATGTTTTCGAATGACTGCTGCTCGTTTCCGCTCAGTCCGCCTTAGTCAGCATTATTAGAAATAACGCCACTGGTTGCTGTTTTTCAATAGGAGTCGTATTCGTTATACTTAAAACGACCGATTGGAAAACATTATCTGGAGGGTGATTTTACTTGACTTATATGGACATGTTAGGACGTCGGAGCATCATTTTGAAGCGGAATATCGGCAATTTAATTATTAAAGACAACAAGCAGGGACTCAGCACGCAGGAAAGTCATTTTTACCAAAGCATGCTCAAGGAATGGCATCAAAATGCCAATGAATTGAATTCAGCTAGAAAACATTCGTAGTTGATAGGTAATTATTGAAATTACATTACTCACAAAAAGAGCCGGGTGTCATTCTGACATTCGGTTTGCTGTGTGTAATTTTTGTATATAGCTACAAATGAAGTTCTTTTAGGAATGAAGAGTAAAGGAAAAGGAATGCTTATGGTATACTACATAGATGATAAAGGTTGGCAGCAATAATTAAACGGGGGTTTCTTGCTATGTTGGCGGTTGAAAAAGCAGTGTACCTCACGATAGATGAAGGTCCTGCTGAAGATTTTATGCAAAAGGTCAATTTTCTGAACGCAAAAGAGATTCGGGCGATTTGGTTTTGTATGGGCGAAGCATTGGAAAGCTGTTCTGAGGAAGCGATAGCTGCGATTAAAGCAGGCCATATCATTGGGAATCGCGGTTATGATCATGCAGATTTCTCTGTTATCGGCTTACAAGACGTAAGAGGGCAGATCGAGCGAACCGACCGTATTATAGATGAGCTGTACAATAAAGCAGAAACGATCAGGCCTTCCAAGCTGTTTCGTTTTCCATTTATGCAGCATTTGTTAGACGAAATGAAGGATGATCATTTCGAAGGTATTCAGCGTGTACTGGATGAGCTGGGCTATCAGCAGCCGTCCTTCGAGAATGGCAGCCCAAAAAACGGACTGCATGTGGATTGTACTTGGGATACGTTCGATTTTGAGCCGGCAGACGTTATGGACCAACATCATGATTTACAAGCAACAAGCGGACAAATTATTATGATACACGACTGGATCTCGGTTGCTCCTTTTCAAGCATTAATGGATAAGCTGCTTGCAAAAAATGTAGTTTTTCAGCTTCCTAAGGAAACGACTCTTCAAACCGCAGCCATTTAGCAAGCAAATCGCATGATCAAAAAGGAGTACAGCTCGTCTCTATGAATTCATAGCAGCGGCGAACGGTACTCCTTTTTTGCTGCGAGCAGTTATTGCTGAATTCATGCTGGGCAAACCAGAATGAACGAAACAAAGTAAGCGCTTCATGCGTTTAAGTAAAAAAGAACATTTATTCAAGAGGGGGCAATGGTTGATGCACTGGATTCCCGCTGACAGAAGCGGCAGGTGGTGGCTACTAGCTGGAGCATCCACCTTGCTTGTTAGCCTGTTATTATGGTTGATTCGTTTTGTTATATTAGGCCAGCCTTTCACAGGCATGCACGCTTTCCGATTTATGCTGCTCGCAGCCATATTATCTTTTTTATTCGGTTTTATCGGCTGGCTTGGAGCGAGAAAGCTATGGCTGTTCTCCAATCTTGGGATGCTAATTGGTCTTATACTGATGGCTATGTATTCCAAAGGTTTGACTGGATGGGAGGACCTAATTAGTTTCCTCGTATTTTTAGAAGCAGTAGCAGGAGGTTTTATGGCAGGGCTGATTGTTGAGGGTGTTTATTTCTTTAGACGGATATCGAAGAAATAATAGGCTGCCATAAAAATGTTGCAACTGGCTGTTGCTTTTTCCCGTCATACAGAGTGAAATGGAATAATGAGGTAAAAATTATTCTAATTTGTTTGGTGACGGAGCTGATCTTATGTGCCAAGAGGCAATGATAAGTTTGGAAATAGAAGAAAAAATGAAGTTGAATGGTATACCGGGATTAGGAATTGCCGTTCTTCAGCATGGACAAATGGTGTGGCAAGGAAGCTATGGCGTACTTGAAGCGAGCATGCAGCAGAAGGTGACAGAGGAAACTTTGTTTCCTGCCTGCTCCATTAGCAAGATGGTAACAGCTATTGGTGTACTTCGTTTAGTCCAAGAGGGCGTGCTTAGCTTGGAGGAGGATGTTAATCGTTACTTAGTTTCCTGGCAGGTGCCTGAAAACCAGTTCACTCAGCAGAGGAAAGTAACGCTGCGCAGTTTGCTGGCACATCAATCGGGAATTGTGGATGCACGGGGGAGCTATGAACCTTATCAGAAGCAAGACCCTTCCCCTACGCCAAAAGAGCTTCTCTTAGGAGCAACGAAATATCATTCCAAACCAGTCGAGGTTGCTCACCTGCCAGAGAGTCGATTCTCTTACTCGGATGCAGGTTATTCTGTGTTGGAGCAAATCCTTGAGGATGTGTCAGGAGAAGCCTTTTCTGCTGCTATGGTGCGGCTTGTTATGAAGCCGCTTGGCTTAAAACGTACTATTTTCTGGGATGGTATTGCAAACGATCCACTGAACACATCCATGGGTCATGATAAATGGGGACAGGTAGTTGAAGGGAAGAGAGCGTACTATCCCAATTTATCGGGAGCAGGCTTATGGACAACGCCTTCTGAATTGATAGTAATGGCAAGCGAGGTCGTGAAGGCTTGGAATGGCGATCCTAATGGTATTTTGCGGCCAGCGATGGCTAGAATAATGCTTACGGGTTATGCGAGCGACAAAGGTGCAGGCTTAGGCGTATTTCTTCCTGATGCTGGAGAGCAGCTCTGCTTCGTTTCTCAAGGCTGGGGAGTTGGTTCTCAAAGCAAGCTGGTTGGATACCCGCGCCAAGAAAGCGGTATTGCAGTAATGATGAATGCAGAGCCAGGTAAACCTCAAAACGAGTCGTTGGTCGGTGAGGTCATTCGGGAGTTGTGCAAGCATTATGAACTGCCGATAGTGTAGGCTGCTTCTTCGAGAATCATATATCAAATTTTATAATTTGATTGAAAGGTGAATATGGAGAATATTTCAGGTCATATCATACACGTCTTTTTACATTTTGTTGTAGGCGCCAGCTTGGCCTATTTATTTTGCGGGAAAGCGGCTGCATCCACTGCGAATCGCAAGGTTCTCTTGATTTTCGGCGGTGCAGCTGCTATTTCTCCTGATATTTCGAAGCTTTACGGAGACCTGCTTGGCCACTCCATTTGGCTCGTACCTGTGATTGGTTTGTTTTTTGCTGCATGTTATCATGCATTCCAGAAGAAAATTTCGTTTAAGAAGGCTTGGCTGATATTATCTATCTGTGTTTTTAGCCATTTATTTATAKATTTCATCGGCAATGGCGTAGCTCCCTTTTATCCCTTTATTAAAACGGAGTCTGATTTCTTTATTGTAAATAGAAACGACGCTGTTCTTTTAATTACGCTGACCACTGCTCTCATTATCGGGGCATCTACTCGGAGAAGAAGGCGTATTTTTTTATCAGGACTAATCCTTGTTGCTTTGTACCTTGGAGGGTTGTCGTTCTCGAAGCTGCAGTTGCAGCATGCATTAGAAAAAAAGTATAAGAACGAAAACGTCTATGTCATGCTCACCTTTCCGAGAGAGGGCTTTAAGTGGTCATTCATGGTGAGGACGGATGAAACAAGTGTCGACGGCTATTCGCCTATAGCAGGCTTGGACATACATATTGAACAAGAAATGAACAAATCAGGAGAGTGGATCAATGTTGATAAACAGTGAAGAGGATATTATACAGCTTGTATATAGAGATGAGTGGATGATGAACATCTTACGAGAGGTTAGCACGCTCCAGCTTCCAGATTGGTGGGTATGTGCAGGTTTCGTTCGCAGCAAAATTTGGGATACCCTTCACGGATTTACGGAACGAACGCCGCTGGCCGATGTTGATGTCGTTTATTTCGATCCTTCCAACATAGATGAGCAGATAGAGAAACAACTGGAAAACACATTAAATCAGATGAACCCTCATGTACCTTGGTCCGTTAAGAACCAAGCCCGAATGCATGTAATCAATAACAATCCTCCGTATTCCAGCTCCACAGATGCCATTTCCAAATTTCCAGAGACCGTAACCGCTCTAGGTTTGAAAATAGATCAGCATGACAAACTCGTGTTAACTTCTCCTTGTGGGATAGAAGATGTTCTAGAAATGATTGTTAGACCATCACCTTTTCACTTGGAATACGAGGATCGAATCGCCATTTATGAGAAGCGGCTTGAGCAAAAAAGATTTCAAGAGCGCTGGCCTAAAGTACGCCAATGAAAGCACGGTATTATTTTAAGGACATCGATAACGCAAGAAGAAAGTTGTCTCTGACATAATAAAAAGCTTTTTTCCGTTTATCCTATTGCCTGTGTGGGTAAGCATAAAATAGCAGTGCTGGGATTGAAAGCAGGCAATAGTGGAATGGTAATGGTAAATAAAATGTTGCGGGGGAGAAAATGGAGCCTAAAGCAGAACGTCAGAGTTTTATGCAGCTTATAAAGAAAGGGAATAAATCTTCCGCTGTAGCGATGATCGGCAATGCGTTTATCGCCGCCATAAAAGGGTTCGCAGCGGCCTTCAGCGGCAGCGGCGCGATGTTTGCTTCCGCCATGCATTCATTGGCAGATGCGATAAACCAAGGGTTTGTTTTCGCCGGAAGCATTCTTGCCGAGAAAAAGCCGACGCCAAGATTTCCAACTGGCTTTGGGCGTGTCATCAATATTTTTTGTATGATTGCCGTTATCGTCGTTACCATTATGGCTTATGAAACGATTCGTGAAGGCTGGCATCTCATTTTGCATCCAGTTGCAAGTGAAGGTTTTTGGTTAAACATTGGGGTTCTGGTTGTTAATTTAGTTATTGACGGGCTTATATTAGTCAAAGCCATGAAGGAAATCTTACACGAAGCGGGAGCAGAAGGGAAAGGACTCGGTATTTTCTCAGCTGCCTTCAAAAATGTAGGGCGTTCTGCTCCTGCTACACGATTAGTTTTCTATGAGGATCTTGTTGCCGTTTCGGGAGCTGCCTTGGCGATGATCGCGGTCATCATTGCTGCATTTACCTCGTTTAAAACGGTTGATGGCGTTGCAACCTTGTTGATTGGTCTGTTAATGGTTGGTGTTGCTTATCGTGTCGGCTACGACAATATGATCGGACTCATTGGTGTTTCTGCCCCTAAGGAAGTAGCAGACAAGGTGTCCCGTATTATTTTTTCCGAACAGAGCGTAACTGATATTTATCAAATGCGCATTCTACAAGAAGGCCGCTATTACCACGTTGAGGCGTACTTGGAGCTGCAGCCTGGTTTAACGCTTGCGGTTGCTGATGATATTAAGTTCCTCGTTCGCGCCAAGCTGCTTGAAGACAAGGATATTGCAGATGTGACGTTAGGGATTTTAGAGGATGACGGCAAAAGAAGCTGGAATCCAATTGAATCCAAATAGAAAAAATGCACCTCCAATGTTAGATGGTGTCTAACATTGGAGGTGCAGTTCATAGGATCTGGCTTTTGCTAATACGTGCATTGCAGCTGCCCTGCAACAACGATCCGTTCACGGAGTATATCAAGGTATTTCCTCTTATTGACTCAGCATGGGAAACAACTGCTTCAGCTCCGTATCACTCGGTCTTCTGCCATAATCTGCAATCTCGAATGGCTCTGCATACTTTGTTTTTTCTGACTTCCCATCTTCGTATAGTCGATCCAGCGTCGGAAGCATCTCCGATGAAACCTCAATAAAGCTGCTCCAATATTGCAAAATATAATCCTTCCTTGCATCCCACGTCTGTGGAACCTGATCTAGCAGATTACGCTGCCATGGCGCAAACTCATAGAATTGGGAAGCGTGCGCATCACAGCCAAGCAGCTTCTTCTCAATAACAGAACCAATATCGACGACCAGATCGGGTGAGTAAGCACCCCTCTTTCCGTAGTCCGGCATAAGCAAGAAAAGAGGGGATTGCTCTAAATATGGGGCATCTGGCACAGAATTAGGTACCTTCGCTATAAAATCCGCAGCATCTCTCACAATTCTTCCTGCATTGCGATTATCTACATGACCTGCACCTTCAGGATGGAAGGTAATGACGACATCGGCCTTCCAATTGCGAATTTGGCGAATAACTTCTTCTCTCACTTCAAAGCTATTCGTCAGATGGCCATCAGATATATTCAATATGCTATAGTCAAGAACACCCAATCGTCTAGCAGCCTCATAGGCCTCCTGCGTTCTTCTATCCACGAGCTCTTGTCCGCTAATTGAGTAGTGTCCGCAATCTCCATTGGTTAAGGAAACGAATTTAACTCGGTGTCCCATTTCTGCGAATAAAGCAGAGGTTCCTCCCGCATAAATTTCCGGTTCATCCGGATGTGCAGCAATGACAATTATATTTTTTTGTTGTTGTGTAGACATCTTTTTTCTCTCCTCCTGTATGGTAACCCAAAACCATTATCCCTTTACTGCACCTGCTGTCAGCCCTTTAATAACCGTTTCTTGTGAGAACATGTACAAAACAAGTAGTGGTACAATTGAAATCGTGATGGCTGCCATCATAGCGCCATAATCTGTACCATACGCATTCGATACGAGCGACAAGAGGACAGATATAGGCTGCATCTCTCTTATTGGCAGGTAGACGAGTGGTAACAAAAGCTCGTTGTATGACCAAAGAAAGACCATAATAGACACCGTTGCAAAAATAGGGAAGCAAAGCGGCAGCGTTATTTTATAATATATTTTCCAAATGGTTGCCCCATCCATGACCGCCGCTTCCTCTAGTTCTCCAGGCAAAGAAGCCATGAAGCCTGTTATCATTAGAATAGCAAAGCTCAAATTGCCAGCTACTTGTGGGAGAATAACGGATAAATAGGTTCCATTCAAACCCAGCTTCTCGATGATAACGAAATTCGGAATAATAACAGCGAACTGCGGCAGCAGCATACAAATAACAAATATAGACGTGAAATACCCTTTAAATGAAAATTGAAATCTCGCTAGTACAAAAGAAGCCAACCCGCCAAAAAGGGAAACACCTAATACAACGGATCCCGAAATGATCATACTGTTCATAAAGCCTTTAACGACGTTAATGTTGCCATATTCGTTCAACTTAAAAAAGTTAAATAAAGAGTAGCTTTGTGGGAGAGCGAATGATTGCGTTAAAATTTCTTCGGACGTTTTGAAGCTATTGAGCAGCACCCATAATAGCGGGATGATCGTTGTGCATGCCCATAAAATCAGGAGCGCATATACGCCGAACTTGACCGCACCAGGCTTTACTAGTCTATTAACCATCTAAAATATCACCTTCTCAATTGGGCTGTTTGTTGTCTATCATCAGTAGCTGACAGCCTCTTTTTTAACTAATTTATTTAACACAACGGTTATGACAATACCGAGTATCATCATCGCAATGACGATTGTGCTGGCATAACCTGCGTTTTGCCCATTGAATGCCTTCGTGTACATGTAAGTACTGAGCAGCTCACTGGAATTCAATGGACCACCCTTGGTCACGATATATACGACATCAAATACCTTCAATGCTCCAGCCGTGGCGAGCGTAAGACAAGAAGCAATGACATCTCGTAATAATGGAAGTGTAATATAGATGGATTTTCTTATTCCTGTAATACCGTCCAGCATAGCTGATTCATAAATATCCTCTGGAATCTTCGACATTCCGGTCAGGAATATAACAAAATAAAATCCAACATACTGCCATAGAATCGGTATGAGTACCAAATAGATCGCGCTTTTCTCCGTTAGCCATATTTGCTCAGACAGACCGAGCCCTCTCATAATGGCATTTAAGAGTCCATAGTCGTAGTTGTAAATGAGCGAGAACATGAGGCCAATCGCCGTACCTGAGATAACAATCGGAAAGAAAAAGACCGTTCTAAAAAATTTAAATCCTCGTTTGATGCTGTCGGTTAGCAGCGCAAGGACCAAACCTCCTCCAGCCTGCAGGAATACGGCACCGATCACCAATATAAACGTGTTTTTTAGCGCTATCCAAACAACGGGGTCATGAATGAGCTGGTTGTAATTGCCGAATCCTATGAACTTCTTCGTATTTGAGAAGTTATACCATTCGGTGAAGCTATAATAAACGGATTGTACGAGTGGATATAAAAGAAAGGTGAATAATAATAGCATCGTTGGCGCCAGGAAAAGCACAATGTATCTCTTGTCCCTGAATATCACAACTGAACGCCTCCTCTTCATAAGCAATAGCTTGGATTACATACTGCCATTTGCCCGGGAGCCGGCAATCCGATATCCCGGGGCTTGTTGAAACAACTACTTGTTTCTGTTGTTTAGTTTTGTGGCTTCATCTAGAATTTCCTCGGCTGTTTTTCTTCCTGCTGACACATAAGCAATACCTTTTAAGAACTCGGTATACGATTCCCTAGAAACGTAAGAATCGATTGGCATAACGAAATCCTTTGCCTCACTCACCATCTTGTTGCCGTCAATCAGAAGCTGTGCGGTGCTGCTGGATTGTTGTGTATCGACTGCATAAGTTCCGCCTATTGCTGCAAATTTGCCAGCCGTTTCAGGAGATGTCATGAATTTCACAAAAGCTAGAGCTGCATCATATTTAGCTTGATCGGTATTTTTCTTCATATACCAACCAGAACCAAATCCAGATACAATCATATTCTCGCCTTTACCACCCGGTACGAGTGGGAATGGTGTAATTTGAAAAGCAGGATTTGTACTCAGACCAGCAGCTGTCCATGAACCGTTGAACATCATTCCCGCTTTCCCGCCTGCAAATAAAGATTGCGCTTTTTCATCATCCAGCGTGAGTGCATCTTTAGGAAATGCTTTCTTATCATTCAACTCTTTGAAGATCGTAAGAGCTGGTGCCCATGATGGATCATAAGCCTTTTGTTGTCCCTCTGGCCCAACCTGTGAAAGAACCAAAGCCTCTTGCAGATATGGAGTTGTGAGCGATGTAGCGAATGGTACAATATTATTAGCTGCAAACGTATCTATCGCTTTTATAAAAGCATCATAGGTTGTTGGAGCTTCGAGTTGATACTGGTCGAATAACTCTTTATTCCAGAACAAGCCTTCATAGAAGCCGATATAGGGAAGAGAATAGAGTTTGCCTTCATACTTGACCTTCTCGATGATCCCGCTATTGAATTGCTTCGCCCAATCTGGATCTTTAGCAAATTCATCTTCCCAGGAAACAATTTCTTTCGATTCGGTTAGAATAGCTGTCTCGCTGCCATTGAAATAAAACATGACATCGGCTAGATTGCCAGTTGCTGCATCCGCTTTCACTTTCGTACGCAATGCTTCTTGATTGACCGGCGTTGACTCATCCGTAATTTTGATGCCCTTGTTTTCCTCTTGGAACTGTTTAATAGCTTCCGTCCAAGCTGGAACCCATGGATCAGATCCAGCGAATGATGTCGCTACCCGAAGCGTTATCTCTTTTGTTTTACTCTCGGATGCTCCATTCTCTTCTTGTTTGGATCCCCCGCATGCTGCCATCAATGCTGCAAATACTACGAAGATAAGTACTAGTGCTGTTGTCTTGCTTGCCACCTGTTTCCTCATTACTCAACTCTCCTTTTAAAATGAAATCATATATTGAAACTTGAACGCGTTCATTTAAAACGCCCAAGGAACAATCTAATTTATTATTGATTAATAAACTTAATTAACTAATTGAAGGGATAGGAGGCTTTAAGCCTCCTGCTCCTCCAGCAGTTCACTGAACATAGTCTCCAATCCAATGGCAATCCCGCCAATCAAAACAGCTTTCGTCTTGAGCGCCGTATCCACGATAGCCGTATTTCCTAGCCCTAAACGCCTAACTTCATCCCGTATTGTATCGGTGTAAGCCGAACCGAGGGTGACGAACCCACCACCCAATATAACGGTATCCAAATCAAGTAAAAATAGCATGTTTGCTACGAAGGCAGCCATAATCTTTGCACAGCGCTTCACATGTTTAACGCTAAGGGCATCTCCTTCTAATGTCGCCATTATAATGTGATTAAAATCGATCTTAGCAATGTCGCCATTCACAGCTTTAAGCAGTCTGCTTTCGCCCCCAGCCTCCAGCTCTGCTCTAACCGATCTGACCAAAGCTTCTATTGTAACCAGATCGCGCAACCGAGAGCTCTCAAATAACCCATCCTGTCGTTCCGTATTCTCTGCCTCTACGTTCACGATGTAATTTTCTATTTCACCTGCAAGATGAAATTTCCCCGGATACAACGATCCTCCAAGCACAATACCAAGACCCACACCCACGTCAACGCTTACAAACACAGCATTTGCGTGACCCTGTGCAGCTCCAAATTTTATTTCACCTAGAACAGCAGAATTGATATCCTTTTGTACCAGTACTCTAACACCGAATTTATTTAGAAGCGGTTCTCTGAAATTCACAGTGCCGAGTCGCTCCAGATACGATCCGCACTTTACGATACCTAAATCATTATCCACTTGACCTGGTATAGAGATAGATATAGCAAGCAATTGATTTACTAATACACTGCTCTTAACAAGAAGTTCATCAATCTTGCTTATTATTAGCTCCATTAACTGGTTGATGTCATATTGTTCAATATCGAATTTCACTTCTTGAATAATAATTGGATTTAGATTTGAAATGCCCACCGTAATACAAGGATTGCTTAGATCAACGGAGATGATATAGCCAAAGTTATCATTCAACCGCAAACGGCTTGCTTTTCTTCCCACACCTGTGAAGCCATCCTCTGTTTCCCTTAGAATGCCTAACTTAACCAATTGATCTGCGTTCGTGCAAACGCTAGGTACACTCAGCTTCAACAGCTTTGACAGCTCACTTCTTGTAGCGCTTTCATCTCTTCTAATCGCATCTATGATTAAATTTTGATTCATGATTCTTACATGTTTCTGCTTTGCTGATACTTTGGACAAACGACAACCTCTCTTCTAAAATTGATTAATAAATAAACTTAATTAAATAATAAGATTTGCCATTATGATTGTCAATAACTATTATTTACATATTCACAAACACGATGGCGAGCAAGCCAATGCCTATTCCGATGATGCCGCCACGAGACATTTTCTCTTTAAATAAAACAGCGGAGAGGATCGTTAGAAGCACAATCATACTTCCATTGACGAGCGGAAACAAATGAAGACCTGACATTCGTCCTGACAAATACGTTATTATCGCATTTCCAGTACCGGTTGATCCTGCTATGGCTACAATGTACAGTGTCAAAATACGAAGCTGTCGTACAGTAGGAATTGGCTTGCTTTGTCTTTGGAATCCCCCAGTGAAAAGAATACCGCAAAGTGAAAATAAGAACGCCGATCCAAATCCTACACACATAAAGGGAATCAGCTCATGCCCCTCAAGTAACGTCTGCTGCCATTTCATGATGATTGGCAAGGTACCATTTAAAATAAAGGCAAGAAGACAATAAACTAACCATTTCATTCCTGCTGCTTCGTGCCCTTTGCTTCCAAACACATTGATGAAATAGAAGGATAGGATAAAAAGAGCAATACCCATAAATTTCATGCCGGTCATCGGTTCATTCCAAAGTACAACACTTGCAACAACAGGCAGAAGAAGGCTTGCTGAGAAATAAAAAGCAGAGTAAGATAACGGTCCCGTATTCATAGCGCAGGAATAGAACAAAACAGTAAGTACAAAAACAAGCCCATAAAACACTCCAAGCACAAGCGTAGCGGTATGGATGCCATTCAAATCTGACATGAGCCATGATACAAAAAAGCCAATAGCAATTATCGCCGTATAAGCCGAACTCCGTTTGAAAAAGGAGGATAATCCCTCATTGTTATTYGTGCTTCTCATTTGTTTCAAAGCTAACGTCTGAATAATGAACATCAGAACAGCGCAAAAGGCCAACAATATATTCAATAGATTCCATCCTTTTTATTYATCTACCATAAACAATATCCAGTCTATGGCGGCCTTCTTCACTATCAACTAGTCACAGCCCACGAATGGGCATTTCATCATATTTATTAATAAAAATCTCAATAATCTAAGGAATGTATGAGGAACCGCCTCCAATAACCGCTATTTTTAAACTTTTTTTCTGCTCCGTCATGCTTTGGACTTCCTAAATGGTTGTAACACTAAAACATACACATCATTAATCTATATCTGTATTTTGGTTCACACTCCTATTCAAATCAAAAAGATATTGGCAAGCGCATGATCTTCATCCCGCTTAGCCTTACTTCTATTGTAAAATAAAAAAAATCGTTCTTCTTATGATAAAGAACGATTTTATAATACTATCTTACTGTATGTAGTCCATGGGGGAGGTTCCAACCGTTAGGACAAACAATGAGCTAAATTGAGATGGACTCACTTCATATAACTATTAATTTTCCAATTATGGTAATATAAATTTGAAAGGCAATTTAGCTTTTTTGGAGGGATCATTCATGACCGTTCACGAAATTGAATTGGCGCAAGGCTCCCTAATTGGCTCGTTTACAACAGAAGTGACTCCGCTGCTTACGATCGAATCAGGTGATTCCATTCGTTTTCAAACGCTGGATGCAGGTTGGGGTACGGGTACAAGCAATCAAGATAGATATAAACCTTTTTCAAGAAGACAGGATATCGATAGTGGGCATGCTTTAATTGGTCCCTTCTTTATCAAAGAAGCAAAAAAAGGAATGACCCTTGAGATTAGATTTAATGATATCATTCCAGGATCATACGGCTTTACAGCAGCAGGCCAATATCCAAATTGGCAAAATCAAAAGCTAAAGCTAACCGAATATAAAGAGATTTCCCTCGATTGGAAACTAGACAAGGAATGGATGAGGGGAACCTGTCTCATTAATGACAAATCGTTTACGGTAGAGCTACAACCCTTTATGGGCGTGATTGGGATGCCCCCGGATAGTCCAGGTATTCATTCCACTTTTCCTCCTCGCGCCTGCGGCGGCAATATCGATTGCAAGGAGCTTGTCAAAGGAAGCACATTATATTTGCCGATCTCTGTAGACGGAGGTTATTTATCCATAGGAGATGGCCACGCTCGTCAAGGCGATGGGGAGATTAGCTGTCAGGCGATTGAGTCTCCAATGGATATAGTTGACGTAACGATAACGGTGAAGGAAGACATCGATTTGACGAATCCTAGAGCGAATACGCCTTCAGGGTGGATTACGTTTGGTTTTCATGAAGACTTAAATGAAGCCACCGTCGAGGCGCTGGATGGGATGCTTGATCTTATGGGTGAATTATATGGTTTAAACCGAGTGGAAGCGATCGCACTTGGAAGCTCGGTTGTTGACTTAAAGATTACTCAAATTGTGAATGGCATTAAAGGCGTTCACGCTTGCTTGCCGCATGGCGTTTTCAAGTCATCGATATAACTGAGATCAAAAAACAGTCTGGAACATGTAGTTATGTTTCAGATTGTTTTTTTGCTTATGAACGGCAAGTTATTTGCAAAGCTTCTGCTCCATCACTATTGCTCTCTCAAAAGTTAACGTTGACGTTAACTGTCACTAGGAGTATGCTTATTGTAGAAAATTCGGAGGTGCTCGACATTGGATTTGCTAAAAATTGAAGAAGTAGCCAAGCGTACTGGATTAACGAAACGCGCCATTCGGTATTATGAGGATTTTGGCTTAATCTCTGCACCGGAGCGGACGCAAGGCGGTATTCGGTTATATTCAGAGGAAAATATAGAGAAAATCAACAAAATACTGCTCGTAAAAGAGGTGCTCGGCTTCTCGCTTGCAGAGCTTCAGCAGTATATGGAGTTTCAATCGCTCATTGAGCAGCAGAAAAGTGAATATCGTACGAGTGAGGATCGCGAAGCGCGAAAATTGAAGCTTTTCGAAATATCACAGGTGCTCCATAAGGAAAAAACGATGATCGACATGAAAATTAAACGTATGGAGCAGTTTAAAGAAGAACTTACCGAAACAGAGAAGCGGGTACAGAAAGCTTTAGATCAATTACAGGAATAGGAGCATGAATGTGGATACCTCGCAAAAAGCAGCTTCGTCATTTTGGACCATTATGATTGCCGTTTTTTTCGGCAACTTCATGGCCTCTTTGAGTACAACTACGATAAATGTGGCGTTGCCTATCTTTATGGATGATTTTCATGCCAGTTTAAACACGGTGCAATGGATGTTATCCGGTTTTATGATGGCAACAGGTATTATTGCTCCGATTATCGGTTTTATGGGTGATAAATGGAGCTACAAAAAATTATATGTGATCGCACTAGCCGGTTTTACTATAACGTCTGCGCTTTGTACCTTCGCCTGGAGTATTGAATCTCTTATTGCGTTTCGGATTTTGCAAGGATTCTTCAGCGGAATTATTATGCCCACAACGATGACAATCATTTACCAGACCATTGAGAAATCAAAACAGGCTGTTGCCGTCAGCTTCTGGAGCGTATCAGCGATGCTTGCTCCTGCGCTTGGGCCGACGATAGGCGGATGGCTTGCTGAAATTTACGGCTGGAAATCATTATTTCTAATGAACATTCCGATTGGCATTATTGCTGTGCTTATTGCCGCGAAGTACATTCCTAATTATCGATTAAGCACCGGGATTAAGCTGGATTGGATCGGGTTTGGCGCAGTTCTCATCGGAACAAGCGCATTGCTGGTCGCATTTAGCGAGGCGCATAATTGGGGCTGGGCGGGCTGGCAAACACTCGGAATGATCGCTGCTGGTTTAGTCGTGCTTGCTTATTTTGTGGTAAGGACTCTGCGAGTAAGCAATCCTTTATTAAATCTGCGAGTACTGAAGATACCGAGGTTTACTTACGGAGTCATTCTAAACTGCTGTATAACGATTTCCTTATATGCAGGCACGTTACTCGTTCCGATCTTCATGCAAAATATTAAAGGGGAGTCGAGCTTTACTACCGGGATGGTTATGCTTCCAGGTACACTTGCGATGGTATTAATCTCGCTTGCAGTAGGCAGGCTTTATGGCAAAATAGGACCATCGAGGCTAATCTTCATCGGTTTGCTGCTAATGGGATTAGCCACATGGGAGCTTAGCCATGCGAATGTGGCGACAAGCGCGGCATTTATTACGGTATGGGTGGCTATTCGTTATATGGGGATTGGCTTCAGCAACATGCCCGTGACGAACGCTGCGATGTCTGCCGTACCAAGCGTCAATTCAGGTCATGCCTCTGCGGTGATGAACTGGATCAGGCAGGGGACATCAGCGTTATCGATTAGTTTGTTCAGCACGATCCTCTCTGCGCAGACGATTGCTCATTTGGAGGACGGAGTATCGTCCAAAACCATTGCGCTGTCGCTTAGCGTTCAGGATGTTTTCCATCTGGGGACGATTATTATTATCTGCTCTATCCCACTTACGCTATTGCTGCGGAAACGAAAGGCAGCTGCAGTACAATAAGAAAGAGCGCCGATTGCGGCGCTCTTTCTTATTTCATGGAAGTTAAAATACATGTGCGCCTTCCAAGGCGACCTTAATTTTGCCGTTAGTCTCCAGCACCTTCACCTTTACTTTACGGCCAGGCTGATACTGAGGAATATTAACCATATAAATGGCGGTTTTAATGATGGCGCGATAAGGATCTGCATGCTCTCTTGGAATCGTTAATCCGATAAAAACCTCAGGATGACCGTTAATCTCCGTATTGGTTTTTTGTATGGAGCTCACAGTCGCGTCAAAGGATTCGCCATATTTCAAAATAAATTTAGTTTCCCGAGTATCCTTAAACGATTGCCGAATGACGATGAAGGCAAGCAGGAAAAGCGGCACGGAAATGAGGGTAATGACAACTAAGGTGATACTTTCATTTGTACTCACGAATCACCAACTTTCATGGATCATGAACGGTATAGCTTCATGCTGACTCTAAGCTTTTATAATCCTAGAAGAAGCATAACACAACCAATTCAACATGAAAATATTTCCAAAGCCTTATTAAGGAATAGGTACTTTAGCAGCTGTCAAAGTCGTAAACAGTTTATTTTGTACGATAAAAAAAGGCTGTTTCATGAGGTCATTTGACCCGAAACAGCCTTTCTGCTCCTATTCTAGTAATATTTCTATAGGAATGGCGTCTTTTTTACAAAGCTTTGTGCGAGATGGTCAGCATGTAGATCTTTGTCGTTTTTCTTATAGTTTTCAAGAACGTCGATCAAATAATCGTCTGCTGGGTTGTTGGAGCGGAAAATWAACTGCTCTTCATTCTCGATATGTACATCATGTCCGCATTGTTTCAGGACTTCTTGATAATCTTGAACAGTTGGTTTTGTGTTTTCTTCTAGGTACATGAGTCCGGTTAGCGTCTTGGTTGCCGAGCCATGCATAATTTTGAAATGAACGGTATGTTCTTTTTTCATACCCATTCCCTCCTAAGTGTAGAAACGATGTGTTGTTATTATTATAATATGCTCCAAAAGGCATAGGAAAGCATGTCATTTGTGAAAGCTTCATGAAAGATCATTATGTTGAGTCATTCGGGCTGCATTTATATGAGTAAAAAGCTGCATCGTCCTCGGACGGCGCAGCTTTTTGATATCATGCCATTTTTGGCGAAATACTTACTTATACTTGTGCTACTTTGATAAGATTGGTCGCCCCGGCTTGGCCGATTGGCACGCCAGCGGAAAGCACGATAATATCGCCTGTATCAATAAGTCCAGTCAGCTTGGCATTGCGGATAGCGGACTCGAACATTTCGTCTGTTGTTGTTACTGCATCGCCTTTAACCGGAATAACGCCGGAGAGCAAGCAAATTTTTGGAAGCACATGATCATGCTGCGTAATTGCGATAATTGGTGACATCGGACGGTACTTGGATACCATGCGAGCAGTAAAGCCGCTTTCCGTTGAAGTAAGGATTGCTTTGGCGCTCAGCTCAAGCGAGGAGCTAACGACACCTTGGCTAATTACCTCCGTAATGTTCGTGCTTTGCTGCGATCTCTTTTTATCGAATTGCTCTTTATAATCGATCATGGATTCCGCTTTTCTTGCGATGGAAGCCATTGTCCGTACGGATGGGATAGGGTATTTTCCAGCAGCTGTCTCGCCGGAGAGCATCACGACGTCAGCGCCTTGAATAACCGCATTGGCTACGTCGCTTACTTCAGCCCGAGTTGGACGCGGGTTAACCTGCATCGATTCGAGCATATGTGTAGCAACAATAACCGGCTTGCCTACAAGATTACATTTGTTGATCATCTCACGCTGCATCATCGGCACGTCTTCGATCGGTACCTCAACGCCTAGATCACCACGCGCGACCATAATGCCATCGGATGCTTCGATAATTGCATCAAGGTTTTGCATGCCCTCAGCGTTCTCAATTTTGGAAATGATTTGTACATGGCTTGCATTTGCTTCTTCAAGAATGTTGCGGATTTCCAAGATGTCCTCTGCTTTTCTTACAAAGGAAGCAGCAATGATCTCAACATTATGTTTGATGCCAAAATGAATATGCACGACATCGCGCTCCGTTACGCCTGGCAGCGTCGTTTTGATGCCTGGCAGGTTAACGCCTTTGCGAGGTTTCAATATGCCGCCGCTCACGATTTTGCAACGAATATCGTTACCTTCAACCGACAATACCGTCAGATCAACAAGTCCATCATCAATGAGAATCCGGTCGCCTGTTTTTACGACAAGCGGAAGCTCGGAATAGTTTACAGGAAGACGAGTTGCATCGCCGAGTACATCCTCCGTCGTGAGAATCAAATCTTCACCGATAACCAGCTCGCAGGACGCTTCCTTCAGCTTGCCGATCCGCACCTCAGGACCTTTAATATCCATCATAATGGGAACAAAAGTGTTCAGCTCGCGTGCAGCCTGCCGTATATTGTTCATTCGCATAACGTGATCTTCTAATTCGCCGTGAGCCATATTCAGTCTACCAACAGTCATCCCTGCTTGGATCATTTCTTTAATCGTCGAAACGGAGTCGCAAGCGGGCCCCATTGTACAAATAATTTTTGTTTTTAGCATGTTGTAGGCCTCCTTATTTTTTTCATTGTAACGTGAAAAGTCGAAAGGAGATAAGAACTATAGTACAATGAATGTACAATAGTACGGTTCTAAGGAGCGTTCATTATGCTGGCAATTATGGATGTGCATCAGGACAACGGGGCGGATTGGTACGAGGAAGGTGAGGGGCGCATGTTATCCTTTCATCTCTCGTTAGTGACTTATGGGAAATGTGTATATTGGGTGAACGAGGAGAAGGTGATTTTGGAAAAAGGAGATTTGCTCCTTATACCGGGGCATATTCCATACTATGGGAAAAGCATTCCAACGGTCGTCCACACGAAGTATGTGGTCAATTTTTGCAAAATCGTTTCCGAGTGCAGCCTCCCTCTGCTTCAGCTGGAGGAGCCGTTAAAGCAACGGCTCGGGCGCTTTGAAGTGATACAAGAGAGGCTGCGGGGAGTTTGGACACAATACAAGGAGAAACCGCCTTATTATGAACTCATGGCAGAKGCGCTGCTTACGGAAGCGCTGGTCTATCTCAATCAAGAGAAGGATCGCGGAATGATTTCCTCGGACAAGCATCGGCGTGTTGACAGCATGAAGCAATATATTTCGACGCATTATCGCGAGAGGGTGACGAAGGAGGAGCTGGGGGATGTCATTAATACGACACCGAATTATGCGGCTACTTTATTTAAGGCGGTTACGAACCAGACGATCAGCGAATATGTACACAATCAGCGAATGAAGACGGCGATCTACATGCTGACCGAATCGCAGCTGATGATTAGTGAAATCGCCGACTATTTAGGATATAACGATGTTTCGTATTTTTACCGTATATTCAAGCGCATTGTTGGCAGCTCTCCATCTGATTTCCTGCATGAGCGCTCTTCAACCGTTTAATTGATTTCTATCAAATTTAAAAAACTTCACTGACGGAGGATGTCAGTGAAGTTTTTTTATAATAGGGGTATTCAGATATTACAAAAGGAGTGTTTATTATGCAGACAAAAAAAGTATATCTTTATGTTTTTGATACGATGGCAGATTGGGAAGTAGGTTATTTAACTGCTGAGCTTAACTCAGGGAGATATTTTAAAAAGGAGTTAGCGTCTTTAGAGGTCATTGCAGTAGGTGCTGATAAAAATCCTATTACTACAATGGGAGGATTGAAAATACTGCCTGCTATTTCTATTGAAGAGTGTAGTTTGGAAAGTATGGATGTACTCGTTCTTCCAGGCGGAGATACTTGGATGGAACCCATTCACGAGCCTATATTGAAAAAAGCTTCAAAAGCATTAGAAGAAGGAACAGTAGTTGCAGCGATTTGTGGCGCTACAATGGGACTTGCAAAGATGGGAGCGCTCGACTCAAGAAGACATACAAGCAACGATCTCGAATATTTGAAAATGGTTTGTCCTAATTATACGGGAGAAAAATATTATGAAACGGAGCCTGCAGTAACAGATGGAAACTTAGTTACTGCATCAGGTATAGCCCCGCTGGAATTTACGATGCATGTACTGCAGTTGTTGGATGTTTTTGCGCCAAATACATTACAGGCTTGGTTTAAGCTTTATCAGACTCATGAATCAAAATATTTCTTCGAATTAATGGATTCCGTATCGAATTGAGTCCCGGCGCCGCCGGTTCAGGAATACCAAAGACAACGCAATGACCGTGAGGATAATTCCAAGCACATGAAATCCCTCGAAGCTGAACGTATCGCCCATAACGATACCTATCAACAATGAGGAGAGGATGGTTCCAAAGTATCTGGATGTATTAAATAATCCGGATGCTACACCGATTATTTCTTTTGGAGAGCTTTGGAACAAGGATGCTTGCATCCCTACATTGTTCAGCCCGTTGCTAATACCGAATGCAGCCAAAGCTAGACATACGCTAATAACCGGTGAATTTTGATTCAATGTGACGAGCCACACTGACCCAAGTGTCATGAGTATGGCAGATACCAGCAATGCTGGTCTTGGTCCTGATTTATCGATCCATCGTCCTGCGATTGGAGAAGTAACTAGCGAGCATAAGCCTAAGCTTAGCATGAGAATCCCGGTTTGGAACTCACTGACATGGCGTACCATTTGCAAGTAGGATGGTAGCCCGAAAAAGAGCGAGTAATATAATACGTTAACGAGCATGAATTCTACATTAACCCAAGTCATCGCAGGATATTTGGCGAATGTGCGCAGTGGAATAAAAGGTGACGCCGCTTTTAACTCATGTCGAACGAATGCCCCAAGTGCAGCAAGTCCGACCAGCAAGGCAACGACATTTCTGAATGAGACATGTCCAGATGATTTGGCTGAGAGCAATGAAGCGAGCAGGGCAACCAGACCTACTGTAAAGAGCAGGATTCCTGACGCATCTATCAAATCAAACCACATACGAAAAGACATGTCCTTTGCAGCGTGCATTTGCGGTTCATCGATAGGAATAGTTCTCCATGCTAATAGAAAGCTAGCTATCGCAAATGGAATATTGACGAAAAAGATAGCCGTCCAATCCCACGAATGAATCAAGATCCCGCCAATAAAGGGTCCTATGGCTGCCGCTCCCGATAGAAAGATGGACAAAACAGACAGCGCAGTCGCTTGTTTCTCTGTAATATGAATGCGTACAATAGCCATTCCAACGGCAACCATCATGCTTGTTCCAATGGCTTGCACAATGCGGAACACTATGAGCCATCCGAAGTTTGGTGACAGCGGAGCTAGTAATGACGCAACGAAGGCTACAACAAGGCCGGCAAGAAAGATCTTCCTGCGCCCGAATAAATCGCTGGCCTTTCCCATAATAGGCTGAGCGATGCTGCTTGCAATGTAAAAGGAAAAAATAATCCAAGAAACACTTGTAAAATCAAGTTGGAATACATGCTGCAGACGTGGAATAGCAACTGAAACCATCGAAGAATTTAATGGGTTCAATAGTATTCCTAGACCAACGGAGATCATTAACCACCTGCTGCGAACACTCATTTTTGAATCGCCCCCAAATCGTATTAATGTCATCGTACTTGAAATCATTTATTCATTCCAACGCATTTGATGCTATAATCTCATTGACTTGAGGGAATGAATGGGGGCGCAAAATGGAACTTCTTCAACTGCAATATTTTCTTACGGTAGCTCGTTTGGAGCATATGACCGAAGCTGCACGCAATCTGCACGTTACTCAGTCTTCACTAAGCAAAACGATTGGGCGCTTGGAGGAGGATTTAGGGGTTCCCTTATTCGATCGAATAGGGAGGAATTTGCGATTGAATGAGTATGGCAGCCTATTCCTCCGCCGTGCAGAAAGGGCATTGTTTGAATTGGAGCAGGGGAAGCAGGAGCTTAGCGATTTATCCAGCCCGGAACATAGCACGCTCAAATTAGCAGTGACCACTGCAAGCAAATTGCCCAATATCCTTCGTGAGTTTCGGAAAAAACGTCCTGATATTCAATTTCATGTGCAAATGCTCACCACACAGGAAATGGTTACGCTTCTGGATAGAGGAGAAGTGGATTTTTGCTTGTCCTCGCCTCCTATAGAAGGGGATGATATCGAATGTCAAATCGTGTTTATCGACCCGATCCTTGTAGCTGTTCCAAAGGGGCATCGGCTGGCAGATCGAAGCAGCGTATCTTTGGCAGAGCTAAGGGATGAATGGTTTGTCGGAGTGAAAAAAGGTTACGGTACGCGCGATTTAGTGGACTCTTTATGCGAATCGATTGGATTTGTACCAAAATATGTGTATGAGGGGGATGAACCTGCAAGGCTTAGCATGCTTGTAGAGGCCGAAATAGGTATAGCCTTCATACCCAGCACGGCAAGGAATTCGCGGGAACAAATCCATTATCTCCAAATAGAGAATCACGAATTAGTACGGGAGATAGCGCTATTATGGCATAGGAATCGGTATATTTCGCGAGCTGCTCTGGAATTTCGTGAGGTCGTTGCAGCGTATTTTGAAGCGTTATCCAAACAAAGCATTTAAGCGTGTTCACCACTAATTCATCATAAAAGGCTGCCGGCGACGGCAGCCTTCTTGATTTGCATGATCTGGCTTTTCCAATTAATCAGAAATATTTCGGGTATAGTATTCGATGATATCTTTGCGGCGAATAATACCAAGAAAGACACGATCGATGTCTACGACGGGAACGAAGTTCTGATCGGCCGCCAGCGCCAGCATATCGTCCAAATCGGCGTTGATCGCGACACATTCGACTTTCATCCGTTTTTTGATGGAGACGACAGGAATTTCGTGCATTGTATCGAAGGTGAGGCCGGGTGTGGCTTTCAACTTCCATAACAAATCCCCTTCGGAAAGTGTTCCGAAATATAAGCCATTGTCGTCCAAGATCGGAATGGCTGTATAGTGGCTAGCCTCTAATTTATCTATGGCTTCTTTCATATTAGAGGATGTCATGAGGTATGAGACCTCGTTTTTTGGAAATAGAAACGATTTGATGTCCATTGAATCACGCTCCTTTGGTATATTAAAGCATATTTTGTCCGATGGTGCATGTGGAAGTGACTGGGCACGTCTAAAATGATCGAATAAAAATGCTAAAAATTATGCTTATTTCCATGAATACTTGGCTGCAGTTGACTTATTGGAACATTCGAATTACAATTTACCCATAAATAGGCTTTGACCAAAGACATGATTACCTTATACGAGCTGTCCAGAGAGAGAGGCTAAGGCTGAGAGCTTCTCCAGCAACCGATTGTGTAATTACCCCTTTGTAGCCGTGTTATTGAACCCGCTGTTTGCACAAAGCGATTGTAAATAACACCGATTCATCCTCGTTACCGGGTGCTCAATAAGGATCTTGCTGTAACTTTAAGTCTGGCGGATAGCCAGTCATATAAAGCAGCAGATCGAATGAGGGTGGAACCACGAGCTGAACGCACTCGTCCCTTGGTGGGAGAGATGTGTTTTTTTTGCGTTCAACTACATTCGATCGGAGGCTGCATGATGAGTATTGCAATTACATTACCGGATGGAACAGTTAAGGAGTATCCACGGGGGACAACCGCCGCGCAATTGGCGGAATCAATCAGTACTGGCCTTGGCAAAAATGCAGTCGCGGGAAAAGTCGATGGCAGGCTCGTCGATCTGAACGAGCCCATCCTAGCAAGCAGCAGCGTTGAAATTATAACGCTTGATGGTGCTGATGGTTTAGCGATTTACCGTCACAGTACAGCGCATGTGATGGCACAAGCCATAAAGCGTATCTATGGGGAAAAGACTGTGAAGCTTGGGATTGGTCCTGTTATTGAGGATGGCTTCTACTATGACATTGATATCGAGAAGCCGTTGTCTACAGATGATCTTGCTGCGATAGAAGCGGAGATGAGCAAGGTTATTCAAGAAAACCTGCCTATTACGCGTCGTGAAGTGAGTCGCGAGGAAGCGACAGCTTTATTCGCACAGGAGGAAGAGCCGCTCAAGCTGGAGTTAATTCGTGATTTGCCGGACGATTCCATTATTTCGCTGTATGAGCAAGGCGAGTTTGTTGACCTTTGCCGCGGTCCTCATTTACCTTCCACAGGACGCATCAAGGCGTTCAAGCTGCTAAGTGTAGCAGGCGCTTACTGGCGTGGCAATTCGGACAACAAAATGCTGCAGCGCATATATGGCACGTCGTTCCCGAAAAAGGCGCAGCTTGATGAGCATTTGCACCTGCTGGAGGAAGCGAAGAAGCGTGATCACCGCAAGCTGGGCAAGGAATTGGAGCTGTTCATGTTCTCAGAAGAGGCGCCGGGCATGCCGTTCTACCTGCCGAACGGCATGACAATTCGTACGGAGCTGGAGAGCCTGATTCGCGAGAAGCAGTGGCAGCGGGATTATGAGGAAGTACGCACGCCATTTATGATGAACCAGCGGATGTGGGAGCAATCGGGTCACTGGGATCATTATAAGGACAATATGTATTTTACAAATGTGGATGACACGGCTTATGCGCTAAAACCGATGAACTGCCCGGGGCATATGCTGATTTTCAAAAACAGTCTGCATTCGTATAGAGAGCTTCCGATTCGGATGTCGGAATTTGGCCAGGTTCATCGCCATGAGTACTCGGGTGCTCTGAACGGCATGATGCGGGTGCGTACGTTTTGCCAGGATGATGCTCATATATTCGTGCGGCCTGATCAGATTGAAGCAGAGATCAGCCATGCGATCGCATTGATCGACCATATCTACGGCGTATTCGGTTTTGATTTCAAAATTGAGCTGTCGACTAGACCAGAGGACTCAATGGGTTCCGAGGAGCTATGGGATCAAGCGGAGCAATCACTGCGCAGCGTACTGGACAGCCGCAATATTCAATATCGCGTAAATGAGGGCGACGGTGCATTTTATGGGCCAAAAATCGACTTTCATATCCTCGATGCTTTGAAGCGGAGCTGGCAATGCGGCACGATTCAGCTTGATTTCCAAATGCCTGAGAAATTTGATTTGTCCTATATTGGCGAAGACAACCAGAAGCATCGCCCTGTCGTTATTCATCGTGCGGTATATGGATCGATTGATCGTTTTATCGGTATATTGACAGAGCATTATTCAGGAGCATTCCCATTATGGCTCGCACCTGTTCAGGTTAAGCTGCTGCCTGTCTCGGAGAAATATATCGATTATGCCTTGCAGGTGAAGGAAGCACTCGCTGAAGCGGGCATTCGCACTAAAGTGGATACACGGAATGAGAAGCTGGGTTATAAAATTCGCGAGGCTGGCCTTGAAAAGGTGCCTTACACATTGGTACTCGGTGAAAGTGAGAAAAACGCGGGCAGCGTTGCCATCAGGAAAAGAGGCGAAGGTGATCTCGGATCACTAGCGATTGCTGAGGTTGTACAGCGGATTAAGGATGAGGTGCTGGCTAAATCGTAAGATGGCTAGCGCGGCTGCAGCGTGGGGCAATAACCGAGCGGCAGCCGTTCTTCGTTGGAATTGGTCATCCATGGAAGATCTAGCGCTTGAATGACAAATAAAATCGTTGACAGAAGCAATAAATATAATCTATAGTAAGCTCATCGGAATTATAAGAAATCGAGCTGATTAGACGACTAAAAGCTCTTATTTCACGGAACGGCGCAAACAGCCGGCATCGTGGAATAAGAGCTTTTCTGTTTTTCTAGACATGTAATCAGCTTGAAAAACAAATAGGAAGCAGGGGAGATCATATGAAACAAAAGATCGTATTGATTATGCTGACACTGGTATTAACCGCTGTGCTTGCCGCGTGCGGCAACAAATCAGAATTGAGCGGTGCAGAGGGAGAAGGAGAGAACGCGAAGCTTAAGGTAGGTATTTCGGCAGGCGTTGAGGAAGAGATTTGGAAACAGGTGCAGGAAGTTGCGGCAAAGGATAACCTCGATATTGAGCTTGTTGTATTCAATGACTATGTACAGCCGAATAAAGTGCTGGCGGAAGGCGAGCTTGATGCCAATGCATTCCAGCATGAGCCGTATCTCGATCAATTCAAGAAGGATAACAACCTTGATTTGGTGAAGATCGCGAACACGCTTAATTTTCCAATCGGCTTCTACTCCAAAAAAATCAAAGACGTTTCTGAAATAAAGGAAGGCGATGTTATCGGCCTGCCTAATGATCCGACGAATGGCGCACGCGCGTTGATTCTATTTGAAAACGCTGGACTGATTAAGCTTAAAGAAGGCGTTGGCATTAAAGCGACTGTTCGCGACATCGCAGAAAACAAGCTCAAATTGAAATTTGAGGAGCTGGATGCAGCATTCATTCCGAAAGCGCTTGGCGATCTGACGGCGGCAGTAATCAACACCAACTATGCGGTAGAAGCGGGTTTTGTGCCAACGAAGGATGCCATTTTTATTGAGCCAAAGGATTCTCCTTGGGTAAATATTATTGCAGTAAGAACCGAGGACAAGGATAAGCCGGTATTCCAAAGATTGATTAAGGCTTATCATTCCGACCAAGTCAAGAAATTCGTAGAAGAAAAATACGGCACGTACATTGTCGCATCTTGGTAACTCGAAAATAGACCTTGGTCTCTTCTTAGATGAAGAGACCTTTTTAACATTTTAGCAGAGGCGGGGTTGTACAGTGATCTGGATCGAAAATGTCAGCAAAACGTATCAACAGGGCAAACAGAACATCCATGCAATTAAGGACGCGAATCTGCATATTCGTAAAGGGGAAATTTTCGGCATTATCGGCTACAGCGGAGCAGGCAAAAGCACGCTTCTGCGCTGCATCAACTATTTGGAGCGGCCGACTGCTGGCAGTATACGTATAAATGACACGGATCTGGCATCGCTTAACGAGCAGGAGCTGCGCATTATGCGGCGGAAAATCGGGATGATTTTTCAAAATTTCAACTTGCTTATGTCGAGTACCGTCTATGAGAATATAGCTTCTCCGCTCGTGCTTGCAGGTGTCCCCAAAAAACAAATTGAAGCAAGGGTAAGTGAGCTTCTGAAGCTTGTGGATCTTGAGGATAAACGTGACAGCTACCCCGCTCAATTGTCTGGAGGACAGAAGCAGCGTGTGGCGATTGCAAGGGCGCTTGCCAACGAGCCGGAAATCTTGTTATGCGATGAAGCGACATCGGCACTTGATCCGCAGACGACCGATTCGATCTTGCATTTGCTGCTCGACATTCATCGTTCCTATGGAATTACGATTGTATTGATTACCCATGAGATGTATGTGTTGAAAAAGATATGTGATCGAGCAGCCGTTATGGAGAACGGCATCATTGTAGAGCAGGGCTCTATTTTGGAGCTGTTTACGAAACCGCAAACGGATACGACCAAAAAATTTACGAAAAGCGTGTTTGATGCGGATTTGCCGCAGGAGCTGCTTTACAAAGCCAACCACCCTGCAGAGCCAAAACATCTGCTTCGCATTTCCTTCATTGGAGATACGGTAAGCGAGCCTATACTCGCAGATTTGACGCTGCGCTATCAGCTTCGGCCAAGCATTTTGTACGGGAATATAACGAAAATTAAAGATACCGTTTTTGGTTTTCTCTTAATTAGTTTGCCGGGCGAATCGACTGCCATAGAAGAAGGAATTGCATACATGGTACAAAACGGAATGCAGGTGGAGGTGCTTAAGCATGCTGGATAGCTTCTTCAGAAGCCTAGCCGAGAACCATGATCTATACACAGAAGCGCTAGGGGAAACAGCGGCGATGGTTGTCTATTCCTTGTTTTTCTCCACTATTATTGGCTTGTTTCTGGGCATTTGCCTAGTCGTGCTTCGCCCAAATCATATTTATGAGAACAAGGTGCTTTATCATCTGTTAAACGCAGTCATCAATGTGCTGCGGTCTGTCCCGTTTATCATTATTTTAATAGCGATCATTCCCATTACGAAATGGATTGTGCATACAACAATCGGGGTGAAAGGGGCAATCGTGCCGCTTGTCTTTTATACCGCGCCTTATATTGCGAGGCTTATCGAATCGGCTTTGCTGGAGGTGAATACCGGTGTTATTGAAGCATTTCAAGCGATGGGAGCCTCGCGCCGGCAAATCATTTGGCGGGTTATTTTGAAGGAAGCAAGACCGGGGATTGTGCTTGGTTTAACCATCGCAACGATTGGATTAATCGGCGCAACAGCGATGGCGGGTGTACTTGGCGCAGGCGGTTTAGGCGATGTGGCGATTAGGTACGGCTACCAGCGCTGGGAGCCCGACGTGATGTACGTTTGTGTCATTATTCTTATTTTACTCGTACAGCTGATGCAGTCAGCGGGCAATCGCATATCGAAGAAGCTGCGCAAGCACTAGTTGAAACGTTATAGCGGTCTGCTCACAATCTGCGAATGAACTCCTGAGATAGTCGGGAGTTTTTTTCGTTTATCCTTCGATCCTGCGATTGCAAACCATTTCGCAGCTTTAACGGCTTTTTTATAAGCAGCTTGTATGGTACTATCGATGGGCAATAAAAGAAAGCGCTTCATTATAGCTTGCGTTAAAATAGAAATAAGGACAACTGGGAACGAGGGGATACGGTGTTCAGATCGCTTGATAAGAAAATGAAAATTATTTTGCTATCGGTCATTGTTTTATATGTAATCTTGTCCAGCATGCTCGTATTTCGGACCATGGAGAACAAAAGCTCGGAAATGCAGCGTCAGCTTTCCCTTCAATATACAGGCCAACAGCACAAAAACGCCCAGCTGTTTATGAAATGGATGGAGGAAATGGCTAGTTTGGTGACAAACAATACAGCCGTTCATGCTTCCCTCACAAGCAGCGAATATGACAATACCATTACGCCGATATTGGACGGCATGATTTCATCCAACCTCTATATTTTAGATATGGTGATGTACGGGAATAGCGGCAGCGTGTACGCATCAAGCAACGTATCGGCGATACGCTCGTTCCAGGAGACCCAGAAGCTTCCCGAATATACGAAGTTTTTAAGCTCAGATTTAACGTCCGAATGGATTGTTCAAGCTTCGAGCTCGCTCGTGTACAAGAACACAGATCCACGCAGAAAGCTGGTTTATGTGGCCAAAATCATCGATACAAACGAGAAGATCACAGGCCTGCTTCTCATGAATGTGGATTTGAAAAAGATGAGCAGCTTCTATCATGCCGACGATCCTGAATTGTATGGCCGTCATCCTACCTATATTATTACGCATGATCATGCGATTTTGAATGCAAATGGCTTGCAGGAAGAGCCTAACGATGTGATTTGGGAAACGCTGCAGGAGGATACACAAGAAGAAGCGAATGAGGAAATGACGATCAATCAGACGGAAGAAGGCATTGTTTTGTTATATCGCTTGTATCATTCTGATGATCGAATCGCGATTCTGATCTCAGGTGAGCCGATCAAAAGCGAACTCCGACTGCTAAGAAATACGCTAATCGGAGTTGGCGCTTTTATTTTGGCACTATTTTTTATACTGATTAAGCGGCTGTCTCGCAGCATTCTAGATCCATTAAAGGATTTGTACAAAAAAATGCGCAGACATCATGAGATTTGATCTAGGCTGAGGCGAATCCGAATAAGGGCAGTCGTTCCTTTTCCGGGTTCGCTCGTTATCGTGAGCCCCGATTCCTTGCCATATTCGAGTTTAATCCTCTCGTCAACGTTTCTGAGGCCGTAACCGCTTTGAAACAACACATTTTTGTCGGTGCTTTGAATGTTGGATTTGCTTTTGAACCCTACCCCGTCATCCTTAATTTCAAAATACAGATAGGTTTCGTCTCGCCAGCTTTTAACCTCGACTAATCCTTTTCCTTGTTTCTCACTCATGCCATGTTTAATGGCGTTCTCCACTAATGGCTGAAGAATAAGCTTCAAGATGCGAATTTTCCGAAGCGGCTCTGGGATATCGTAGGTGACATCATATTTGTCTGGAAAACGCATCAGCTCAACGGTTACAAAGCTTTTTACCAGCCGAATCTCTTCCTCAACGGGAATATGCTTGTCCCCTTTATGCAGGCTGATTCGGAAGAAGGTCGCTAACGCAGAAATCATTCTCTCGATTTCAGGTTGTTTTTTCAGCCTGGCCGTCCAAGTGATCGCATCGAGCGTATTGTACAAAAAATGCGGATTGATTTGCGATTGCAAAGCGGTTAGCTCCATCACTCGCTGCTTTTCCTTTTCCTCATTGTTTTCGTGAATGAGGTTGTTGATTCGGTCGATCATCGTGTAATAGCTGTTTTCAAGCTCACTGATTTCGTCGCTCGGTTTATTTCGATCATTCATGAGCTGCAGCCCGGACTTTCCTATCGCACCCAGCTTCTTTGTCAGATTGAAGACAGGCTCCGTAATTTTGGATGCCAAATAAAAAGATAGAGCTAAGAGACCAACAAAAACGAGCAAAGCGAAATATAGCGCGTTGCGGTTTCCTTCCGTAATCGCTGCAAACAATTGTGGCCGCGATACAACGGAAACAAGCTTCCAGCTGACGCCGAATCGGTTCAGGCGGTCGCTCAGCGGATACGTGCTCAAAATATAGTTTTCATGCCCCGATGATACGTTTCGATAACCTGCCGTTTCTCCGGGATGGAACGAATCCGATTCCAGAAGAGTATTGCCGACCACCCGTTTATCCGGATGTGAAATCACTTCATTAGTGACCGAGGCAATATAGGAATAGCCTAGCCCCTCAAACGCTGGCTTATAAAGATTAAACAGCGAAGATTCCTTCACATAGACGAGAATCGTACCAATGTTTTGGCCAGTATTGAAATTGCGATATTTTTGTCCGAAAACGATATAGGCGTCACCTTTAGCGTTATGCTTCACCTTACCGATAACAGGTAAAATAGACTCCTCGATTTTGGATAGCAGCAGGTCATCCGGATCTTCAAAAATTTCTGTATCGGCGACATATCGGTAACGGGTGCCTTCATTTGTAATGATCACCACGTCGCCGATCAGCTCGTTTTTGGCGACGATGCCTTCCATCAGCGAACGAATACGCGTTTTTTTCTCATCCTCTGCAATGGACAAGTCGCCGATTAGGCGGTAAATGTCTGTATTGACGAGGAAACGGAGCGAAAGCATTTGGATATCATCGACGATCAGCTCTAAGCTGAGTCCGATCTCTTTTTGAATATTGCCAATGTGATTGTACAAATTGTTTTTGAGATACGTGTGAGCGTAAATATTGAACACACCCAGCATCAAAGTGAGATGCAGCGTCAATCCGGCGATGATGACAAAGACGATTCGGGTTCTAATGTTCATTTTACGCAAAATAGAGGACGACTTGTCGCTGCGATCCTGCTTATTGTTGATATTTGGCATATTCGCTAGGAGACATCCCGGTCATTTTGCGGAAAATTTGGCTGAAATATTTGGAATCGCCGAAGCCAACATGCAGACCGACCTCATAAACGCGATAGGAGGAGTAGCGCAGCAGACGCTTAGCCTCATCGATGCGATATTCCGTCAGGCACTCATAAAACGTTTTGTTCAGATCCTTCCTAAACAAATGCATCAGATGAGTTGGGCTGACATGAACCTTCTCGGCAACCATGTCGGCTGTAATGTTATCTGCATAATGAAGTCTAATATAGGCGAGCGCGTCCCGAACCTCGCGTCTTGAGCCTGAACGTTCATTTTCTGATTCAAATAAAACGCCGCCTAATCCAGAGATGGATTTGCGTGCCGCCTCACGCGCTTTCACAAACGCAGTGTGTATGCCCGCATAGCGGTTAGCTGCTTCAGTGAAGCCTACCGTCAATTGGAAGCCGGCGGAGTCTTTTATTTCTTTAATGACAGCGTAACCAAAAGTGTACATGGTGGAAGCAAAATCGGTGATTGGCAGGCTCGAAGCCGCGATGACTGTCCATTCTGTCGGTGCACTTTGCAAAACAGCTATAGTGCTCACTGAATGGTTGTTTAAGATCTGGCGAATTTGCTGTTCAATTGCCGACCATTTGGATTGATCAACAAAATCTATCGCTGTAACGGTGTCTGGAATGATAGAGATGACAGCAGCAATCAGATTATTCTCAGGCGCAATCGCGATACTCAGCCAATCATATTTCTCCTGAATCAAATTGGTGTCAGAGAGTCGCCCGTAAAATAAATCAAGCCAAAATTGCGAGGAGATGGCGTTCTCTTCTTTTTTATATTTTTGAAATTGCATGCGGTTTGCTCGTTTTTCAATCGTTTGCCGCCCAATTTGCTGGACCGTTTCTGCCAGCTCATCGATATTTACCGGCTTAAGCAGATAACTGGCTGCGCCATGGCGAAGCGCCTCCTGGGCATATTGAAATTCATCGTATCCACTGAGCACAATAACGCCGCAATGCAGATTATGCTCTTTTATTTTCTCCAAAAACTCCAGCCCGTTCATATAAGGCATACGCACATCAGTCACAATGACATCGGGCTGATGAAGCAGTGCGAGCTCCAGCCCTTCCACGCCATTGCTTGCATCTCCAATAATCTCTACCCCATATTCGGCCCAATCGATGGTCTCGCGGAATCCTGTGCGAACTAAATATTCGTCGTCGACGATAAGCGCTTTCAACATGGTGTCCGACTCCCCCATAACCCATTGTTGTCGATCCATTTTATTATAATATATCGTCCTTATTTCGTCAGTGCCATGGAAGGTTCCGACAGAATAATCCACCCTTTCGCAGGATAACAACCTACTGGCAAATCTTTTTACTGTGCTACCATGAGCTAAAGCAGCGATTGCCATGAAGAAGGGAGAACAACGTTAGAAGCAATCGGCGCTTATATTTCACATCATGTCAAACCATTTCGCRGGGTTGAAGGATGTTGCTCTTTGCAAGGAAGCGTTATCATTTTAATTAAATACATCATTTAGGAAAGGAAGCCAACATGAGCGTAAACGCCGGTACACCCACGTATACTCCTAAGCAGAAAAAATCGACTTTTTTTATGTATTGGATGAAGGAATGGTCCTCGTGGCTTTTAATTATTCCCACGCTGCTTTTTTTCTTTTTCTTTTCATGGCAGCCGTTATTGTCAGGCATTTGGTTATCCTTTTTTAAGACAAAGGGATTTAAAGCAGAGTCATTTATCGGGCTGCAAAATTATATCGATGTCATTACCAATTCGGTATTCCAGCAAACCTTGATCAATACGTTTATGTACGTTTTTTGGTCTCTTGTTATTGGATTCGTGATTCCGATCGTCGTTGCTGTCATGATTAATGAAATGCGGCATTGGAGCTCTTTTTTTCGGTTTTCGGCTTTTTTCCCAAGCATGATTCCGGGAATTGCAGCATCGATGCTGTGGATGTTCCTCTTTGAGCCGAGCGAGAACGGTTTGGTCAATAAAATAATAGGCATGGTCGGCATTCATCCGCAGGGGTGGCTGCAGGACCCAAGCTTGACGATTATTACAATTGTGCTCACGATCACTTGGAGAAGCTTCGGGGCAACAACGCTTCTATTTCTAGCCAGTTTACAGGGTGTGAATAGTGAGCTGTATGAGGCGGCTTCAATTGATGGAGCAGGCATATGGCGAAAATTTTGGAACATTACGCTTCCGCAGATTTCACCTTTAATCGGCTTAACGCTGATCTTACAAATTAGCGGCGTTTTCCAAATTTTTAATGAGCCTCTCGTTTTGACAGAGGGCGGCCCTAATAATGCGTCTATGACTCTGCAGCTGCAAAGCTACTTCTATGCCTTCCGATATTTCGAGGCGGGTCATTCGGTGGCACTCGGCGTCATTACCTTTATGATTTTGATGGTTATGACCGTCTACTATTTCAAATTGCAGAAAAAATGGGACAAGGAGTAAGGAGTGAGTAAATGAAAACGGCTAAATCATCAGGAATTATTGGGGATCTGGAATACAAAATACCTAAGGTTAAAATTATGTATTGGCTATTTTTTGCGATCATGACGATCATTTCACTCGTATGCCTTCTGCCTCCTGTCTGGGTTATTTTGTCCAGCTTCAAGGATGTGAAGGAGTTTTACGAAATTCCGCCTACCATTATTCCGCGGTCGTTTCACATCGAGAAGCTTTGGGACACATGGAATGAGTTCAAGTTTATGCGTTATTATTTGAATACGTCTTATGTGACGATCGGAACGCTTGTATTTACGGTGTTGTTTAATGGATTGGCAGGTTACTTTTTCTCCAAGCTGAAGCCAAAAGGAAGCGCCTTTTTCTTTTTGCTCATTCTTTGGACAGTGCTGCTGCCGAGTACAGTCGGAATTGTTCCTTTGTTCGGCAATATTGTCGATTTTCCACTGTTTCATATTAACTTTACGAATACGTATTGGCCTTTATGGTTTTTGGCGGCGGTCAATCCCGTTGTCATTCTTATTTTCAAAAACTTTTTCGACACGATTCCAGCTTCCTTGGTCGAATCAGCCCATATTGACGGAGCTTCCAAGCTAAGCATTTTTTTGCGGATTATTTTGCCTTTGAGTGGACCTGTGCTCATCACGATCTCGATCTTAACGATCAACGGCGTATGGAATGACTTTTTCTGGCCGTATATGATTCTGAAAGACCAGTCGCAGTGGACGGTCATCGTTGCTATTTTTAACTTGAAAGCTACGCTGCCTGCAGATATCCAGTTCCTTGGATTAACGTTTGCCATCGTTCCGCCGGTTCTACTATTTCTAGTCTTCCAGCGATATATTATGCAAGGCTATTCGATTGCCGGAAGCATCAAAGGTTAAGGAAGCGCGCAGAATATTAAACTGTTTCGCAGATTTGTGCCCTACTGAATGCGATAATGAGTATGATAGCATTTAGTTGCCGGCAAATAAGAAAGCGCTTCAAAAGCTCGTAAAGTCATCATTCCAAATAGAAGGCTGGGGGATTACAAATGAATTTGAAAAAAAGAAACACTTGGCAGCTTACGTTTATTATGTTGTGCGTGTTTGTTCTCGTTATTGCAGGCTGCGGCAAAAATAGCGGCAATAATGCTGTGGAGCCGACGGCAAGCAGCAATAGCGGCGAAAATAATCCAGCGACGGAAGCGCCTTCCGAAGCGAAGCCTACAACGATCAAGGTCAGCAACTGGCCGAAGCCGAATGAGGAAGCTCAGGTCAAAATTTACACCGATTATGTTGCCAAGATGAAAGAGAAATATCCGCTTATTACAGTGGATAAGGATGAATGGGGCTATGATGTAAGCTCGTTCCTTCCGAAAGCGGCAAGCGGTGAGCTTCCTACCGTGTATGAAACCTTTTTTACTGAAGCAGACAAAATTATCAAGGCAAATTATGCCGCTGATATTACGGATATTATGACTAAAAATGAGTTCGACAAAGCGCTTAACCCAGATTTGCTCAAGCTGGTGCAAAAAGACGGCAAATATTACGGCATTCCAAAAGACGGATACGTGATGGGCCTTATGTACAACGTAAACCTGTTCAAGCAAGCAGGCCTTGTAGATGACAAAGGGGTGCCAAATTTCCCGAAAACCTATGAGGAGCTTGCGCAAACCGCTAAAACGATCAAAGAGAAAACAGGAAAGTCCGGCTTTTTCTTCCCAACCAAAAACAATCAAGGCGGCTGGATGTTCATGAATATCGCCTGGGCATATGGCGCTGATTTTGAACAGCAGGTAGATGGCAAATGGAAAGCTGTATTTAATTCCCCAGAGGCTGCTGAAGCGCTTCAATACGTAAAGGATTTGAAATGGAAATATGACGTGCTTCCTGCAAACAATCTAGTTGATGTCGGTACTGATTTATTCCAAATGTTCGGAACAGAGCAAGTGGCGATGAGCTTTGGCATATCCGATTGGGGTAATGCGATCGTTCAAAATATGAAAATGCCAAAAGATAACCTGGCTATGTCGGCACTGCCGACAGGACCAAAAGGAAATGCGACGCTTCTAGGCGGCGGACTATACATGTT
>NZ_JBFTSN010000022.1:0-42472 GCF_056400045.1 Paenibacillus sp. 01L418 | reverse complement strand
GTACTGAGGCGATAACGAAAACAGTCATCGATAATCCGGCTTGCGTGTCAGATCCTCCAAGCCCATTGGTCACATAAACGGACAACGCTGTTGCTAATGTATAAAAAGCAAAAAATAGAAAAAAGCTGCTTAAACATATTTTAATGAAGTCGGCGCTCCATAGTTTATTCGTATTCATTATAGGTTCCCCTCTCAGATGTTCGCCGATCATTCACTCGTCTTTGTGTTTGATTCGTGGTTCAGTTCTGCGTTTTTAGTTATTTTGGCGATAAATTTTTTGAATGATTGAATTTCGTCTTCCGAAATATCTGTCAACAGCTGTGCAACAAATTTTGCTTCGATAGGTGCCAGTTCATTAGAGCATGTTCTGCCATTAGCGGTTAAATAAAGCAGCTGTGATCGGCGGTCATTCGGATTGGCGACACGTCGGACAAGCGCTTTTCGTTCAAGCTGGTCAACAAGCCGTGTAATGTTGGCGGGATCCTTGTCGGAGCGCTGCGCCAAATCTTTATGAGTCATGCCATCGTGCTCATCAAGATACATAAGCAGCGACCATTGTTCAGGCGTAACGTCATAATCTTGAAAAAGCTGATGCAGCCGAAGGTTTAGTTTACGGCCTGTATTGCTGAGCATATAGCCTACTGATTGTATAATTTCCATTGATTTCACCTGCTATTTTCATTTAGTTGTTATGACAATAATACGCTTAACAACTAAATGGGTCAAGAGCTTCAATCCACAAATTTGGAATGAAGCGGTTTACAATTGATCGGAAGAGACATGATTTTGCTTGCGATATTGTTCGGGTGTAAGATCGGTATGCAGCTTGAAAGCGCGGCTGAAATGAGAGGGATGCTTAAAACCAACATCATAACCAATGTCGGTGATGGGGTGAATGGTGTTGATAAGTTCGATTTTGGCCTGATAGATTCTACGCTGCATGAGAAACTGGAAGATTGTAAATCCAGTAACCTCTTTGAATGTTTTAGCCAAATAGTATTTGCTTAAGTGCAGCTCTGCTTGAATCGCCTCTAGCGTAATATCATCATTATAATGACATTCCAAATAGGAGATGATCGATTGAACATGGCGTTCTTTGGAGGTAGGAAAGGATGGTTTATCCTTCAGCGGCTTCTGGCAAAGCTGATTGATCTGAATAAGAAAATCGAGCATTAAAGCTTGAAATCGCTGAATGGAGAAGCTGTCCTGCAGGACGTAAAGCTGTTCAAGCTTGTGAAGACTAGCTTCTATTTCTGCTTTCTCATTGCCCCTCAGCTGCAAACGTATATTTTGAAGCTTCTCGAATGGTTCGAGCAGGTCCGCTGCAAATGAAGGCTGAATAAATTGCTTGAAGTAATACGGATCAAAATGTAGGATCGACCGGTGGTAAACTGCGCTTGGGTCGACATGTGCCCGGTGCAGTGTCATCCCGTGCATAAGCAGCAAGTCGCCAGGCTCCAGAACATAGATGCGGTCATTAATAAGATAGTTTACTTTGCCGCCATGGAAATAATAGATTTCGTAATGAAAGTGACTATGATAGGGAATATGAGCATTAAAATCAGAGCTGGTTCCCATTGTGAACGGTAATTGGATTTGTTGCTGCTTGCTCATCATTTCGCCTCCACTCATAAATACCATCATTATACACCAACCACAGTCAAATAAAAGCGTAAACAAGTTAATGCGAATGAAGCCCACTGCATCCCAAAATGCTACCATATAGGCAGGCAAAACGATTGTGAAAGCAGCTGCTATTATAACATTGTAAATAAAGGGGCGGTATTCGGATGCAGATCGTTCGTTTGGGAATTATCGGACTAGGAAATATGGGCAAGGGTCATATTGGCTACTTGTTAAAAGGTGAAGTCAGTGGAGTTGAAATAACCGCAGTTAGTGATTGTGTACAAGCAAATCTTGCGTGGGCAAAAGAAAAGCTTGGCGATCAAGTCGGATTATATGAGGATCCTTATGAAATGATGGACTCTGGACTTGTTGACGGAGTGCTTATTGCGACGCCGCATTTCTCCCACCCAGAGCTTTCTATTGCTTGCTTTAAGCGTGGTCTGCATGTGCTTTGCGAGAAGCCGGCAGGTGTTTATACGAAGCAGGTTCGCGAGATGAATGACGCAGCCAGCCAAACAAATGTGAAATTCAGCATGATGTATAACCAACGGACAAATCCGATATACGTGAAGCTGAAAGAATTGATAGATAACGGCGAGCTAGGTGAAATAAGAAGAACCAATTGGATTATAACCAATTGGTATCGCTCTCAAAGCTATTATGACTCCGGTACTTGGCGTGCAACTTGGGCTGGTGAAGGCGGCGGAGTGCTGCTAAACCAAGATCCGCATCAGCTCGATTTGTGGCAATGGACGATCAGTATGATGCCAAAGCGCGTCCGTGCTTTCTGCTACTTCGGCAAGCATCGTGACATCGAGGTTGAGGATGATGTAACCGCATTCGTAGAGTATGAGAACGGAGCTACTGGAGTGTTCGTGACGACGACTGGCGAAGCGCCAGGCACGAACAGACTGGAAGTGAGCGGTGATCGCGGTAAAATTGTAATTGAAAATAACCAATTAACATTCTGGCGTCTAACAGTTCCTGAGCCGGAATTCAACAAGCAGTTCAAAGGCGGCTTCGGTCAGCCGGAATGTTGGAAATGTGAAATTCCGATTCATGGCAGCAACCCCGATCATAAAGGCATTACACAAAACTGGGTGAATGCGATTCTGTTCAATGAACCATTGATTGCTCCAGGTGAGGAAGGCATCAAAGGGCTTATGCTCTCGAATGCGATGCTGCTATCGACATGGACGGATGGCTGGGTAGATTTGCCGATTGATGAGGAGTTGTTCTATAAGCATCTGCAAGAGAAAATCGCAAGCTCAGCCTATCAGAAGGAGGACTAGATCGATGAGTAATGCAGATGGCATGAAATATGCGCCAAAGGGAAAGCCGAATAGAGTAGTTGAGGATGGGCAATTCGTAATCGCCGCTGTTAGTCTTGATCACGGTCATATTTATGGCATGTGCAACGGACTTGTGGAAGCGGGCGCCACTTTAAAATGGGTATACGACGCTGACCCCGCTAAGGTTGAAGCATTTATCCGTCAATATCCGCAGGTACGGGCAGCTGAGTCGGAAGAGCAGGTGCTCTCCGATGATGAGGTGCAGCTGGTTGCAGCTGCAGCGGTAACATCGGAGCGCGGCCCGCTAGGCGTTCGCGTCATGCAGAGCGGCAAACATTATTTTACCGATAAAGCGCCATTTACAACGCTTGAACAGCTCGCGGACGCTCGCGCTGCAAACGCAGATACAGGAAAAAAATACGCAGTATATTACAGCGAGAGATTGCATGTGGAATGCGCGGTTTATGCGGGTCAATTGATCGAACAAGGTGCAATTGGACGTGTTGTTCAAGTCATTGGACTAGGGCCGCATCGTTTGAACGCTGCCTCTCGCCCGTCATGGTTTTTTGAGAAGGAAAAGTATGGCGGCATCATTTGTGATATCGGATCGCATCAAATTGAACAATTTCTATATTTTACAGGCAATCAGAATGCCAATGTTGTAAACAGCAAGGTGGCCAACTATGCCAATAAGGAGTATCCAGAGCTTGAGGATTTTGGAGATATGACGCTTGTTGGCGAGAATGGGGCAACCGGTTATTTCCGTGTCGATTGGCTAACACCAAGCGGTCTTGGAACATGGGGCGACGGTCGTACTATGATTCTCGGAACTGAAGGCTACATCGAGATGAGGAAGTACATTGATATCGCTAAAGATAAGGACGGAGATCAGCTTTATTTGGTAAATGCAGATGGCGAGCAGCATATCCAGCTTCGCGGCAAAGTCGGCTTCCCTTATTTTGGCCAGCTCATTCTCGATTGCTTGAACGGCACTGAGCTTGCTATGACGCAGGAGCATGCTTTCAAAGCAGCTGAGCTGTCGCTTCTTGCTCAGAAGCATGCGACAAAAGTGGAGTAGAAATGTTTGCTGCTAATGGGTAGTTGCTTTTTTGCTCGTACTCAGTATAAAATATGTGAGAATTAATAAATGGAAGGAGTGGGAATATGAGGATCAAGTGCAAGGTTGCGTTATCCAATTGTGTTTTTCATATTCCCATTTCACTTTTACACTAAAGCATCTATTGCTTTAGTGTTTTTTTTATCCTAAGGAGGTGTAACGGCGAATGAGGTACAAGAGAGTTCTTATTAAGCTTAGCGGCGGGGCAGTAGCAGGAAATGCTGAATTCGGTTTTGAGCCTGAACGGTTAAATTACATTGCGAATGAAATTATATCCGTGGTCCGTTTAGGTGTTGAGGTGTCGCTCGTTATTGGCGGGGGGAATATATTTCGCGGCAATATGGCGGAAAGCTGGGGAATCGAAAGAGCGGAAGCAGATAACATCGGAACACTTGCAACCGTCATTAATAGTTTGATGCTTCGCGGGGTGCTGAAAGCTAAAACAGACAAAGAAGTTCGCGTCATGACAGCGATACCGATTACTTCGGTCGCCGAGCCATACATCAGACTGCGTGCAATCCACCATTTGGAGCAAGGTTATATCGTCATATTTGCTGGAGGCAACGGTCAACCCTACGTGACAACGGATTATCCTTCGGTACAAAGGGCCATTGAAGTGAATAGCGAGGCGCTTTTGGTTGCAAAACAAGGCGTAGATGGCATTTTTAATGCCGATCCTAAATACGATGCCGATGCGAAGCGGTTCAAATCTCTTCATTACAATGATGTTTTGCAATATAATTTGAAGGTAATGGATCAGTCAGCCTTTATATTGGCTAGAGACTATCATTTGCCTATGCATGTGTTCAACTTCGACAAGCCCGGATCCATGAAAGAAATTTGTGAAGGCGGAAACAATGGAACCATCATTAGCGGTGAATCTGTTCTTGCCTACTAATAACTGTTGAAATAAAAAGGACTGCTTATAAAGGTACTCCCGTTTAATGAAAGCCGGGAAATGTACTTTTTAAGCAGTCCTTTGATGTTTTTAGGAGTCGGGAATTTTATATAGACCTTATTCAACATCATAACAGAGCCGTAATTATAAGTCTATATTTTTGAATGATAATATGTAAAAATTTGATTATCTTGGATGGGAGGTACAGCATGAACCTACAATCATTATTTTCTGAACCTATTATGTCACAGTCCACTCTGGGTGGCTTTGCTAGTGACGTGTTTCTAGTCATCACGGAAGCAGGGGAATACGTTGTTCGGTCATCCGGCGTAGATGAGACCGTTGATGTTCCTTTTGTATGGGCATGCAGCAATTTGTTCGGGAAACAATTAAGCGAGACGTTTGATATGGAGATTATTAATCAATATCTCTCACGATTGACAAGCAATATCGCTATTCCCAGTGTACTTGGCAAGGCCGTGATCGATGGAAGACAAGTGATTTCGGTTGAAAAATAAATGGAGTTCCATTGTCATTTCAAAATAAACCCGCGATGCTGATGGAGGATTTTGGCCGATCGATTGCGGAGATCCATTCCGATAAAGGTAAGGAATGGGGTTCTCTAAATGGCTCAGTTCGGTATGCATTAGCGGATTTCCCTCAGAAGCTAGCAGATGCATTAAGGGTGATGGCAGCACGTTATTACAAGGAAAATGCGGCAATCCATGAATCTCTTAATTACTACTGTTCATTAGCTGAAAATATGCCGGTACCGGAGTATGCCTCATGCATCATGCTCGATATGGATCCGAGGCAGTTTCTATCAAATGGAGAACGTGTTAGCGCAATCGTTGATACAGAAGCGTATGTGCTTGGTCCTCGTGAAATGGATTTAATAGCGATTGAATGTTCGTTGGATGAAGCGGGAGCTCATCATTTCCGCAAAGGTTATGCTGAAGTGCTGCCTTTCCCTGATTTATTACAGGTGCGTGATTTGTACCGATATTTCTTCTGCTTACTCGAAATTAAGGGACCGGCTTTTGACTATCACAAATGGATGTCCTTTCCTCACCTATTCGGGAACTTTAGGAACGCAGAAGGGTCTTCTTAATTAGAGAGGTGATGAGGTGGAGCTCGAATATGTGAAGTATTTGGCAAAAGGATTTGAAACGGATGCCGTATTGATTGATTTGATGAATGCACATGGCAACGACGTTTGGAATTTTGCATTCTTTTTAATTCGGAATGCCGATGCGGCAGATGACATTTGTCAGGATGTTTTTTTGACAGTATATGAGAAGCTGCATACATTTCGAGGCGAAGCCAGTATGAAGAGCTGGCTGCTTGCCATTACACGAAACAAAACGTATAAATACAAAAGAAGTGCTTATTTTTCTAAGGTCATTGTGATGGATTTCGTAACAAGAAGGGAAACATCCAGATCAGCGGAAGCGGAAGTTTTTGACCTTATGGAAACCAAATATATTTGGAACACCGTTATGAAGCTTCCGCTGCGCTACCGAGAAGTCCTCATACTGGAAATTCATTATCAATTATCGATGCAAGAAATGGCAAGTTTGCTGCAAATAGCGGAAGGGACGGTTAAATCGAGGCTGCACCGCGCACGCAAAAAAATGACAAGTTTACTGCAAAGTGATTCAAAAGGAGGAAACATCATATGAAGGAGCCAAAACAGTGGGAAGAAGCGCTTAGCCGCTCCCCGTTTGTGAATCCTCGCTTCACTGAGCAATTGAGGGAGAAAATTGTTTATAGGGCCAATGATAAACCGAAGAAAAAGTCTTATATTGCTCGTCTGGGAGCACTTAGTGCAATCGCAGCCGTTCTTGTCTATATACTGTTTGCCACAGATTTGAGCAAGCTGTTTACAAGCCCTTCACAAATCGTCGGAACAAATGGAAGCGGCAGGGTAGAGGAAATTCGAACGGAATACAGGAAGAACGGCGAAATGATATTTCAAGTATTTCCTGAAGAGAATGTGGTAGCGAGTGTCATGCAAGGCTATGTTCTCCATTTCACGCAGTCCATTGATGTTTTTCTTGGCAAAAACATTTCTATTGAAGGTTATCATGCGCAATCGGGAAAACGGTTGACCGTTATGTCCCCTGTGACCATTACAGAGCCGAGCTCAGGGTATGAGACGTTGGAACGTTTTACAACCAGCTTTAGCCTGCCGCTGGGCGGAACATGGACATTCGAGGTCAAGCTGAATGAACAATTTTACGGTGACTTTATTTTGGCAGTGCAGGAGCCTTCGCCATGGATAAGCACATCTACGTTCAAATTGCCGTATACAGGCAACGATGGAATGCCTCACAACTATGTGCTTGCTGGCGAGAAAGACAAGGTTGGATTTCTTGTAGGCCCTTATCAAAATGAGCAAGGATTGATCCTAGACGAGCAGCCGATTGTTGCGGGGAAAGGAAATAAGTACATGTGGTATTTCTGGGGGAGCAAGAAGGAACTCACGGGCAGCTTTAACGTTATGGGCGTAAAAGAAGGCACTACGCAGGAGATTGAAGTTTTCTCTGCGCGCAGTGTGGGCTCTCCGCTGAATGGGGCAGACGCGRTTATTCCATCATCGATGGTACTGCCCGAAGCCGGCATGTGGCGGCTAAACGTATACATTCAAGATAAGTTATTTAGCAGTATTACTATTCAGGTGGAATCGGCGAGCTGATATTCATTATTTTAAAAGGAGAAGGCTTCCATTAGGCAGCCTTTTTAGTAAACTATTTACATAAGAACGTATGTGCGGTAAATTATGGGTATGAGATCTATGCCAGAATGGAGTGCATGCATGAAAGCGTTCATAGAGATAGAAGGAGCAAGGCTGCATAACCTCAAGGATATCAATGTTCGTATACCGAAAAATAAGCTTACAGTCATAACAGGCGTATCGGGAAGCGGCAAATCGAGTCTTGCTTTCGATACGTTATATGAAGAAGGAAAGCGGCGCTATCTATTGTTCTCAGGTACGCAGTATATGGTTGATGCAGTGTCTTCTTTTGATAAAATAACGGGTTTGTCCCYTGCGGTAGCCATTGAGCAGCGTATCGTCCGGCAATCCAATCCTAGAAGTACAGTAGGCACGCGGACAAAAATCGGAAATTTACTTGCCATTTTGTTTGCAACGTATGGCAAACGTGATCCTGCCTACAATGACGGGCTGCCGCTCTCCATGGAGTTGTTTCAGAGGAACTCACCTAAGGGAATGTGTGTGAAGTGTCTTGGTACGGGAAGCCATCAGATGATTCAAGAAGAAGCGATTCTTAATCCGGAAACACAAATCAAAAACGTGTTTGATGGTTTTTTGGTCAAGCATCGTTTTCATAGAGGAAACTTCAAAAAGTTTTGTGAAATATACAAGATTGATATAAATGACAAAATCGGTGTTTTGCCGGATGATGTTTTTCATTCCTTCAAGTATGGCTGCCGCAAGAGTGGATTTGTAGGCGCCGTTGTTGTTTTTACAGATATGATGAAACATATGGCCAGCAAAGTGAAGAGACATGGGAGCAAAGACAAAGAAGTGAATTTATGGGGGATTAATGCGGATTCCATCCCATGCCCCAAATGTAAAGGCACAGGTCTTGGCCTTCAGGCGATTCATACCACAATTGGTGAGAAAACGATTAAAGAGCTCGAGGATATGTATATCAACGAATTGCTTGCGTTTTTGCAAAAGCAGCACGCCAATGTATCAAGCAAAAATTTGCTGGATGAAATGGTCATGAAACTTCAGTGTATGGTCGATGTAGGGCTTCATCATCTTTCTTTATCGCGTCCAGTTCCTACGCTCTCAGGCGGTGAAATTCAGCGTCTGTTTCTGGCGTCTTTTATTATTGCGGATATGGATTCTATTATTTTTATATTCGACGAGCCTACAATCGGATTGCATGAAGTAGAGAAGGAGATGCTGATAAGCATCATTCAAGGCTTAGTGGAGCGAGGAAACACAGTCGTTGCCGTAGAGCATGATCATAAATTTATGCAAGCTGCCGATTACATTGTCGATCTTGGACCCGAAGCGGGAGTTCAAGGCGGAGAGCTTATTTTCCAAGGCAGCTACCTTGATTTTATGGCTTGTGAACGATCGCGAACAGCCCCCTATCTGAATGGCACCAAAACCTTGCATGTCAAAACACAATATAAGTTAGCCGATCCAAGCAAAGTACTTAGGCTGGAGCATGCGAGCCTACATAATCTTCGGGATGTCTCCGTGACGATACCTCTTGGACTGATGGTAGGAATAGCGGGAGTATCAGGCAGCGGCAAATCCAGCCTAATCCAGCACACACTAGTACCAAAGCTTAAGCAATCACTCCAAAGCAAGTTCATATATGACAACGATGATACAGAGCTTGTGCTGCAAGACGAGGTGACGTTACTTGGATTCGAGCAGATTAAAAAATGTATAGTGGTGGACCAGAAGCCCATTGGAAGGAGCAAAACCTCTTGTCCAGCAACCTATACAGGTATATTTGATCGAATCAGAACTTTGTTCAGCAAAACACCTGATGCGGTGGAAAAAGGATATACAGCCAGTCTGTTTACCGTTAATTCTGAAGGAGGCTGTAGAGGCTGCAAGGGCGAAGGTTTTAAAAACCATTATGTTGGCTTCGGCAACTTCATAGAGGTAGAGTGCGATATGTGCGGGGCAACAGGATTTGTTGAAGAGGCTCTAAGTGTAAGGCTTGAGGGAAAGAACATAAAGGAAATTATGATGATGAGTGTCGCGGAGGCCAGCATTTTTTTTGGAAATGAACAATCTATGGCTTATGACAAAATGATATCGGCCACGCTCAGTACGCTAGAAAGTGTAGGGATGAGTTATATTACGCTCGGCCAAAAGACGCCATCTATTTCAGGCGGTGAAGCGCAGCGGATTAAGCTCGCCAAGGAGCTGTGCAGGCAAAGCGGGAAGGATAATGTATATATTTTGGATGAACCGACGACAGGCCTTTCTTTCTCAGATACGGAGCGGCTGATGACATTGCTGCAGCAGCTCGCAGATGCTGGCAATACGATTATCATTACCGAGCATGATCCAGCTGTGCTTGCCAATTGTGATTATATTATCGAAATGGGACCTGGTGGCGGAAGTGATGGGGGAGCTATTATCGCAGAGGGCATGCCGCTTGAACTAATGTCGAACCGTCATTCCATCATCGGGAAATATATAAAGCAGGTGTTGAAATGAGCTTTGAATGGCAGTTGTCCACTCCCGAGGCGGAGGGAATGGATGCTAAACTTCTAGAGCAGATAGATGATTATGTGAAGCAAAAGCGATATAGACTCATAAACAGCGTGATCATTGTGAAAAACGGGAAACTGGTTTATGAACGTTACTTCAATAAGTGTAATGAAAATACGAGGCATTCTATTAAATCAGTATGGAAGAGTATTTTAGCCATCGCTGTAGGCATCTGTTTGGACAAAGGCTTGATTAATAATCTAGATGAACCGATAGGCAATTATTTGCCCGCCTTTGCTGGTCATAGTCATCATTATCATAAGCTGATTACGATTCGGCATTTGCTAACGATGTCATCAGGCATTTACTGGAATGGCGGAGTTCATTACCATTGTCCGATGCTGCAGCAAATGATGCGTACGAATGACTGGCTATCGCATATCGCTGATATTGACATGCACAGTGTTCCTGGCATGAATTTTCAGTATAAGGAATGGGATGTCATGTTGTTATCAGCGGTCATAGGCAAAGCCTATGGAAGCACATCCTACGACCTCATTTATCATGAAATGTATAAACCGCTCGATATCGCCAGTGGAATTTGGCCGAGCAGTCCATGCGGCTTCTCCTATACGGTAATGAAGGGTGAAGAACAATCGGATTTGTCTGCTAGAGATATGGCTAAGGTAGGTTTGCTATTTTTAGGAGATGGCAGTATTAATGGCAAACAGATTGTTTCTCCAGCGTTTGTGAAGCAAGCGATAACCCCATCCTATCCGTCCTATGGTTTTTTGTGGTGGCTGTCTCAAGCTGGATATGGATGTCGCGGATTTGGTGGGCAAGAGGTGAATGTCATTCCTGAGCACCAATTTGTATCCGTCATACAAGCGACCCCCACACCATCGAGCAAATCGTATCCGGATATTCATGACTTGTTTCTTAGCCAAGCGATTAAATAAAAGCTGCTTATGATCTGAACGTTAACGGAGGATAAACCTATGAATACGGTCATTTATATGGTTAGACACGCAGAATCGCCTTTTGAATTTGGACAAGAACGAACACGCGGGCTTTCGGAGGAGGGTTTCTCAGAAGCAAAACGTGTTGCAGAGGTGCTGGGCGATGTCGATATTCATTTTATGGCATCCAGCTCTTACACGAGAGCGGTGCAGACGATTGAGCATTTAGCAAAGCGGAAAGCGATGACGATTGTAGAGTATGAAGAACTGGTGGAAAGAGCGATAAAGGGTTTGGATTATAAGGCTACTTGGGACGTTCTGTATGAAGCGATAAGGAAATCTTTTATCGATATGGATTTTGCTTTGGAGGGCGGCGAAACGACTCGAAGCGCACAACAAAGAGCGATACCCGTCATAGAGAGAATACTGGAGGAGCACCGAGGTAAAAACATTGTTTTGGGTACCCATGGCAATATTATGACGATCATTATGAACCATTATGATAATAAGTTTGGATTTGATTTTTGGAATACGACCTCGAAGCCGGACATTTATAAATTAACATTTAATCTGAATAAGCTTGAGCATGTGGAAAGGATATGGACTTAAGTAAGGCGACGAGAATCCATTGAAACCAGTGGTCATCCTGCAAAGGATGGCCTTTTTGTATGCTATCAATTCAAAATGTGCGTTCATTACATATATAGGATCATGTAATATTTTTTTGCAACAGACCAGATATTTAGTGTTATACTCGCTATTAAATTAACAACTAATGCGGAAATTCAACAGTAAATGAGTGAAAGCGACCGCATGAAGATGGAGCGTGAGCGGATTGAAAATACTAATTGTAGACGATGAGCCAAGGCATCTCAGAGGAATGGCTAAATTAGTTAGTGCGATGCGGCCAAAAGCTGAAATATTAGTAGCGAAGGATGGGGCAGCTGCTATCGCTATCATTCAACAGGATCAACCGCAAATTGTACTGACGGATATCCAGATGCCTAATATGGATGGATTGACTTTATTGAAATGGCTTGAGGATAAGGAACATCGACCGAAGGTAGTTATGGTATCGGCTTATAATTTATTTGAATATGCGCAAACTGCTCTGCGCCATGGCGCTTATGACTACTTGTTGAAGCCGATTGATATAGATAAAGTGGAGGATATTTTGGGGCGGCTTGATGCACAACTAGCGGCGGAGTCCATGCAGAGTGAAGCTTCCGAAAAACTGCAGCATCGGCTTAAGCTAACCTCCTCTGCCTACCAGAGCAATCTGCTTTTGTCATGGTTAAGCGGCAATCTATCAGCAGCGGAGCAAGTGGAGCTTGAAGCACTCGATATTGTGCAAGGAAGCGGTACAGTTATCTTTTCTGAACTCACCATTCGGCTTGAGGAGGATAAGAGCATCTATACGCCTGCGTTGCTGCAACAGCTGGAGCATTTGGGGTCCTGCTACGGTCAAGCCAGTACCTTCTCCATCAATACGCTTCGTGAAGATGCATTCCAAGCAATTACTATTGTGCGTACGCCGAGCCCATTCCTTAGACGCGATGAGATTCGATTGGCATTTAGCGAACTAAACAAGGAGTGGCTGCCGTATGGCCGGCTTGTTCATGGCATGGGGACGAGCTGTTTATCATTAGTAGAGCAGCTGCCGCATTCTTACCGAACGGCTCAAACTGCCTGTGATTATAATTTCCATGATTGCTGGCAGGGGGTCCTATTTCATGATGAGCTGAACCACTCCAGCAAGTCCTTTCACTTAGATGGGGAGCGGCTTTTTGAAGCGTTGCAGGATAATGATCCAATGGCTGCCATCCTGCTGTGCCGATCTGCCTTTCAAGAACTGGCAGGCGAGGGCCACACGGAACCGCAGCTTATTAAAGAGTGTGCCTCACTCACACTTATGAAGCTTAAAAGCCGAACAAGAGATGTTGTCGAAAGAAACTTTGGAAGCGTACTCACGAATACGGTCGTAACGGAAATACCTGCATGCGATAGTTATGGTGAGCTGCTGACGCTCTTGGAGTCTCAAATTCATGATCTGCACCAAGCGTTACGGAACATGAAGCAAGGGAAAAACGAGATTATTATGGAACAGTGCTTGAGCTGGATACAAGAGAATTATATGGAGGATTTGACACTAGAGATGGCAGCTGAACAGTTTGCCTTTAATCCGTCTTATTTCAGCACATTGATTAAAAGCTGTACCGGAAAGTCTTTTTCTGACCATATTACCGAGGCTCGGATGCGACGGGCAAAACAATTGCTCAGAGATGGCCATTTGAAAATTTATGATATAGCTGCGCAATGCGGCTATCGCGATACGAAGTATTTTTGCCGAGTGTTCAAGAAGCAGAATGGTCTATCGCCGGAAGCTTATAAGCATAAATCCCTTACAACGAATAGARACGAGATATGAATATGACATTTCGATCACGGTTGTTCATCAGCTATATCATTCTAATTGCTTTGCCGTTCCTTGTGTTAATCACTTTATTTTATCGTACAAGCCTCAAGGTTGTGACAGAGCAAGCACAAAAAAATGTTTATGAGATCGTCAAAAAAAATAATGAAGTCATCGATACGAAGCTCAAAGTTGTCGATCAGAGCAGTTTGGCCTTGTTCGTAGACAAGGATCTATTTCAAATTTTCAGTCAGCTGAATCCAGCAAAGGCTGAGGAGCTGCTGGCAGCTGATCGACGCGTATCTACTATTCTCAGCAAATATTTTTCACAAAACGACGATGTTTACGCCTATCAGCTTTGGACTTCTTACTTCACCTTCGGCAATTCGCAAAACATGCCGCAAGGAGATCCTACACTTTCAAATATTTACAAGCAAGCTGTGCATGCGGGTGGAAAAATGATTTGGTATCCTACCTATGATTTTACGGAGATGTTTGATCAGTCTTATCTTTCCAAGAGCATGATCGATTATCGCTATTTATATTCAGCCACGCGTTTGCTCAATTTCTCACATATGGAAGACAGTACATTAATTAAGCTGAATCCGAATGTGGAGCGTCCAGTGCTTACGATAAGCTTCAAATCGACTGTACTGGATGCCTTGTTTGAGAAGAGCATACCAGTCGGTTCCCGCTATATGGTATTAGATTCGAACGACATGGTAGTTGCCGGCAGTGATGTGTCACAAGTGACAAAAAGCTTCAACGAGAATTGGGTGGATTCATTCCGCATGACGGGAAGCGGTACTCAGCGAATGAAGCTGAACGGCGAGAATATGATCATATGCTTTGACCGCTCAACCGTAACCGGATGGTTGTCGATCGTAATAACGCCGGAGTCTGCATTGGTAAGCAACCTTGTGCCTGTTATTCGAACCTCAACGATTGTGTTAGCTGCTATATTGAGCGGAATCGCATTTTTATTTGCCTATTTTATATTAAGCCGAATCACAGGTCCGATTAAGAAGCTGCTCGGAGCGATGAGATCCGTTGGCGAAGGCGATTTTCAAACCCGCGTGGAAGTCAGCACGAATGACGAATTCGGCATCTTAATGCAGCGATTTAACCGGATGAATGATCGGATTCACCTGCTCGTCAAAGAAAACTATGAGATTAAGCTAAAGGAAAAGGAAGCAGAAATTCACGCGCTCAATATGCAGATGAATCCTCATTTTCTGTATAACACGCTCAATATTATGAATTGGACAGCGATTGAAAATAATCAGAAGGAGCTAAGCAAGATGCTCGTCTGTTTGTCCAATATGCTGCATTATACTTCTCGGAAGGAATGGGGCGCCGTTCATCTGTCAGAGGAAATCGAATGGATGAAAAACTACTTTTATATTATGTCTGCACGGTTCGAAGGCAAGTTTACGGTTAATTATGAAATTGATCCGATCCTTTATGATCATAAGCTGCCTAGGTTGCTGTTTCAGCCGTTTGTTGAGAATGCTATTTTGCACGGATTTAATCAGATGGAAGAGGGAGGCGTTATCCTCATTCGCGGCTGGGCAGAGGAGGGAAAACGTTTTTTTGAGATTAAGGATAATGGACGAGGAATAAGCGAAGAGATGATCAAGGTGATTTTGTACAAACAATCTTCTTCGGTCGGCATTAAAAATACGATCTCCCGTTTACAGATGGCATACGGTGATGAATACGGCATCGAGATTCGGTCTGTGCCAGGATCAGGTACCAGCATTCTGATAAGACTGCCACTTGATACCTAATAATAGTCCACCATTCCAATAATACTCGGGTTTTGAAAGCGTTATCTATCGATTACAATAAAACCATCATAGACTGCAGCTATGAGCCAATGAGATGGATAAATGAAAGGGGCTCGTTACGAATATGAGAAGACAATGGAAATCGGTTTCCGTTCTCTTAGTTGTGCTGCTTATGGCAATCAGCGTATTATCGGCTTGCACGAAGTCTGATTCGGGTAACAAAAATTCTCAGGCTGGGGCAACGAATGGCTCAAGCAACACCGAAAATACGGGCAGCGGTGAAAATGTATCCAAAGATCCGATCAAACTGCGTCTTACCGCTTGGGGCGCACCTGATGAGATCGCAGCATTTAAGAAAGCAGTCGCTAGTTTTGAGGCTAAGCATACCAATATTAAGGTTGATTTCCAAGCCATTTCAGCGGATTACGATACGAAATTAACGACCATGGTAGCTGGAAACGATGAGCCGGACATTGCCATGATGGAGTCCAGCACGATCGCTTTTCCTTTAGCGGAAGAAGGCAAGTTCGTCAACCTTCAGGATTTCCTTGATAAGGATACGGAGTTGACTGTGGATAGGCTCGTTCCTAACATTATGTATTCCTCGGAGCCAGGCAATGTAGTCGGTATTGCGCCTGGCCCAGAATCTTTTGCTTTATTTTATAACGAAGATGTATTTAAGGATGCAGGCTTAACACCTCCGCCAGCCAAAGCTTCTGAAGCGTGGACATGGGATCAGTTCGTAGAGGTTTCGAAGAAACTTACGATGGACAACAAAGGCAAGAATGCGACAGAAGAAGGCTTTGATCCTAAAAATATTAAACAATTCGGAGTCAACGTACCAACTTGGTGGGGCGCATACAGCAACTTCATCTATTCAAATGGCGGAGACTTCTTGTCTGAGGACGGCAAAACCTTTGCTCTGAACCAGCCAGAAGCTGTAGAAGCTATTCAGAAGATTTCCGATCTTATTAATGTTCATCATGTAGCACCGTCACCTGTTCAAGCGAAAAATATACCAGGCACCAACGTTGCGCTGCAAACCAAAAAAGTAGCGATGGCATTTGATGGTCAATGGGCAAGCACAAGCCTGGCACAATCCAAATTCAATTTTAACGTTGGCGTGCTTCCCGTGATGAAACAGCCGATGACGACTGTCGTTTCTGGCATGTTTTCGATGTTTAAATCAACGAAACATCCGGAGGAAGCATGGGAGCTCTTGAAGGCGCTGATTGATCCAGAAGCTTCAATCGAGCTGCTAACTGCCGGCACTTGGATGCCATCTCATAAAGAGTGGTACACGGATGAATCTTACCTAACCAGATGGACTGAAAACCTGCCTTCTCGCCCATCGGGCTACAAAGATGCGGTCGTTGAGATGGTATTGAGCAACAGCCATGCAACACCAACCGCTTATGTGAAAAACTTTAATAAAATTATGGATATCGTTAATCCAGCACTCGATAAAGTTTGGTTAGGCCAGCAAACCGCTCAAGAGGCAATGGATTCTATCGCTGCGAAAGCACAAGCACAGGTTCAAGGACGTCGTGATGTACAATAATCATTTAAAGAAAGAACTATAGTCAGATTGACGGCGTTCTTCCTGAAGACCGCCGTCTTCTTAGGATAGGAGGCAAGTATGGGCATGGATATTCCTGCGCAAACCATTCCAGCAGCCAGTAAAAAAAGTCGCATAAGAGAGCGTAAGGCGTTATTCTACGGGTTATTGTTTACAGCTCCTGCCATACTAGGCTTCATCATATTTACGCTCGGACCTATGATTGCTAGTTTGGTGCTCAGTTTAACCGATTATAGCGTGTTCAAAGATACAACCTCATTTATTGGTTTCGATAATTACGCCAAGCTTTTCTCAGGTGAAGATGATTTATTTTATAAATCACTAGGCGTTACCTTCTATTTTGTTATTCTGCGGGTACCTGCCGTCATCATCATCTCTTTTCTGCTGGCGCTGCTCCTTAATATGAATGTAAAGGGTAGATCGTTGTTCCGCACCATTATTTATTTACCAAGTATCGTTCCAGCGGTTGCATCGTCCATGATATGGCTGTGGCTGCTTAATCCAGACCTTGGTTTAGTCAATACGGTGCTCGCATGGCTTCATTTGCCGACAAGCAACTGGTTGTTTGGCGAGAGCAGTGTTATTCCATCTGTTGTCTTAACGACGCTTTGGGGAATAGGCGGCACGGTCATTATTTTTCTAGCGGGGCTTTCGGGTATTCCGAAGCAGTACTATGAAGCCATTGATGTCGATGGCGGAGGATGGATGCATAAGCTGCGCCATATTACGATCCCGATGGTAACGCCAACAATTTTCTTTAATACCATCATGACGATTATCGGTTCTTTCCAGGTGTTTAGCGAAGCCTACATTTTGACACAGGGCGGGCCTAATAATAAAAGTTTATTTTTCGTGTTTTATTTGTGGAGTACAGCATTCCGTGATACAGAGATGGGTTATGCATCTGCCCTGGCATGGATTCTATTTATCATTATTTTGTTCTTTACGTTTATCGTATTCAAAACCTCGAAATCTTGGGTTTACTACGAGGGGGAAAAATCATGAGAGAGTCCAAACTCAAGCTGACAGCAGGTTATGCGGCCCTTATTATTATTTCAGTTATGTTTATCATTCCGTTCGTTTGGCTGATTCGAAGCTCAGTGATGGATTTGTCGCAAATTTTCGTTATGCCGCCGGAATGGATTCCAAATCCTTTTAAATGGGATAACTACGAGAGAGCACTTACTGTGCTGCCTTTCGGACAATTTTTCAAAAATACGCTTATTATTGTGTTCAGCGTTATTATCGGAACTGTGCTGACGAGTACGATCGCAGCCTTTGGTTTCTCTCGTATTCAGTGGAAAGGCAGAGACACCATTTTTGCAATCCTCATGACCAGCATGATGCTGCCTGCTGCGGTTACGTTAATTCCGAGCTTTCTCGGATGGAAAACGCTGGGCTTCTATGATACGTTCTATCCCCTTATCGTACCGGCGTTCTTTGGCGGAGGTATCTTTAATATCTTCCTGCTGCGCCAATTCTACATGACGATTCCGCGTGACTTTGACGAGGCTGCTTTTGTGGACGGGGCTAATTATTTTCAAATTTACTGGCGTATTCTTATGCCGCTTAGCCGTTCGGCTGTTATCGTCGTTGCGCTATTTACCTTCTTAGGTTCATGGAATGACTTTATGGGGCCGCTTATCTATTTGAAGAGTGACAGCCGCTTTACGCTAGCACTTGGCTTGCAAATGTTTCAAGGCAGCTATACAGCGCAATGGGATTTGCTCATGGCGGCTTCAGCAACTGTCGTTATGCCCTGCGTGCTCGTATTTTTAATCGGCCAGCGTTATTTTCTGGAAGGCATTACGTTAACGGGATTGAAAGGATAACAATTAGCGATGAAAGGATGGTTAGACATGACATTAACGGAAACGAAGGCGATAAAAGGCTGGCAAAACGTGCCCTTTACGAAAGTTGAGATCGATGATGCTTTCTGGAGGCCGCGGCTGGAAGTTATCAAAAATATTACGATGAAGGCATGTTTAGTCAAATGCGAGGAGACAGGCCGAATTGACAATTTTGCAATAGCAGGCGGACTGCTGGAAGGCAAATTTGAAGGGATGTATTATAACGACTCCGATGTGTATAAGGTGCTTGAAGGTGCCGCTTATGCACTTATGACGGATCGTGATCCAGTACTGGAAGCAGAGATCGATCGCATTATTGATCTCATAGCTGCGGCGCAGGAAGCGGATGGATATTTAAGTACTTATTACACGCTTGAAGCGCCTGATCTCAAATGGTCGGATATGGAAAAACACGAGATGTATAATGGCGGCCATCTGATTGAAGCAGCGGTTGCTTATTTCGAAGCGACAGGCAAGCGGAAGCTGCTGGATGTAGCATGCAAAATGGCTGATCATTATGATCGCGTATTTGGCCCTGGCAAGCGGCACTGGGTGGAGGGGCATGAGGAGATTGAGCTTGCGCTTGTGAAGCTTTACCGCACGACCAACGAGGATCGTTATTGGAAGCTGGCGCTTTGGCTGCTTGAAGAACGTGGTCATGGTCATGGTAAAGGTGCCATTTGGGACAAAGAGGAATGGGGCCCTGCGTACTGCCAGGATGATGTACCTGTTCGAGATATCGAGAAGGTAACAGGACATGCTGTACGAGCGATGTATTTGTACACCGCGATGGCTGATGTCGTGCATGCTTCCGGTGATCCGACGTATATTGATGCGCTGCACCGCGTTTGGTCGCATACGGTTGAAAGGAATATGTATGTGACAGGCGGCATCGGGCCGTCTCAGCATAATGAAGGCTTTACACATGATTACGATTTGCCGAATGATTCGGCTTATTGCGAGACCTGTGCGGCGATCGCTATGGTTTTTTGGAATCACCGGATGAACTTGTTGTTTGGCGATGCCAAATATGCCGATGTTGTAGAGCGGGAAATGTACAATGGCGCTTTAGCCGGAATCTCGTTGTCTGGCGACAAATTTTTCTACGTCAATCCGCTTGCATCAAATGGCGAGCATCACCGCGTGGATTGGTTTGGCACTTCTTGCTGCCCGACTAACCTAGTTAGATTTTTACCATCCATTGGACAATATGCTTATGCTGCTAAGGATGCTGGAGTAGTCGTCAATCAATACATGAACGGGGAAACTGCTTTGGAAATAAAAAGTGGGACAACCGTCAAACTTAAGCAGACAACCGCGTACCCTTGGGATGGAAAAATCGAAGTTGCGGTAAGCTTGGATCAAGCGGAAACGTTCGAGATCCGGCTTCGTGTTCCTGGCTGGTGCAGAGGATATAAGCTATCGCTTCTAGGGGAGCACCCGCAGCCATCGGAAGGAAAGATCGAAAATGGTTATCTCGTATTGAATCGCTGCTGGACACCGGGAGACTCCATTGTATTAGAGCTGGATATGCCGGTTGAAGTTATTCGGTCACGGCCGGAGGTGGAGGCTAACATTGGAAGAATAGCTCTGCAGCGCGGACCTGTGGTGTACTGCATGGAGCAGACTGATAATATGGAGTTATCCTACGATGAATTTTCTCTTGCAGCACATGACCCGCTATTCATTGAGCACCGAGCAGAATGGCTTGGCGGCGTGACTGTTCTGAAAGGAAAAGTGGCTGAAGGCAGCGCTTGTTTATTTATTCCTTATTATGCATGGGATAACCGAGATGCGGGCTTCATGCAGGTATGGATTCGTGAAAAAGAAGATCGTCACTTATATCGTTATTAAGCAGAATGCTTTAAAATGAAATAGATAGATAAGCAAAAATCCGAGAGACAAGACGCTTTTTTATAAAGTGTCTATCTTTCGGTTTTTTGTTCAGGAAGCAGTTAAAGGGAGACATAATAAATGAATGTCGTAAACGCAACATTAGAAGATCTAAATGGATGGTTAGAGCTGGCTGCTGAGGTGGAGTACCTCTTTGGCCCAATGGTAGATGATCCAAACTTTGTTCTGGCACTAGAGAGAAATATACATCAAAATCGCGCGTTCTGCGTGCGGGAATATGATGGTTCGCCAGGGTGCAGCCTGTTAGGGGGACTATTGCTTTCTACATCTAACGCCCCAAGCTACAAAATCGGTTGGTTGTCTGTCTCCGCTAAAGCAAGAAATAAAGGCGTGGCATCGGCATTGCTGAATCATGTTCTAGCGCTTATAGATGTTCCTTCAGAAATAGCAGTCACAACATTTGGCGACGATATTCCAGACGGGATGCCTGCAAGGCGCCTTTATGAGAAATTTGGTTYCATTCCCTTGGAGGAATCGATTCCAAACGGTCCCGAAGGCGGTTCAAGGCAAAAGTTCCAATTGACGATTGCTCATCGGTAATGATGATTTCTTTAGTTGTCTAACCGTTATTACAAATCGTTGTGTACCGTTTTACCTGGATAAAACATAGCGCTCTCTATCWTCTCGTTTTCTTTTGCAGAGATGGAAGCAGCTATTAATTTAAATACTTTAGTTTTACTCCCCAAGGAAGATTCATATTTTTCGAAATGCGATTTGGACAACGGTTGTTTATAGTAGCCAGGCACATATTTGTCCAGCATGCTTTGCATAGCTTTTGCAGCCTCGTCTATTTCATTAACAAACTGTATTTTCCCAGAAACCATAACGCTCATATAAGAGGTGTCGGTATGAGCAGGTACGGGGTCAGTTAATGTTCCATATTCTTCGCTCACGGTAAAACAAGCTTCAGGATTTTGCTCGATATAGGAGATTTTCCGCCCTTCAGCAGCACCATGAAAATAAACCGTGTCGTTCAGCCAAGTGAAATTTAACGGAACAACGTAAGGGATTCCAGCGGCAGATAGGCCAAGGAATCCTGTTTTTGCGTTTAACAAAAAGGTTTGAATCTTGCCCTGATCAGTACACTCTCTTTTCTGTAATCTTACAGGAAACATATTTAGGCACACCCTTTGTCTTTATGATAATGTAATAATAATGAACAATTGTCCCTGTGAAAAGGGGCAGATTCCGAATATTTCATGGGGTCAGGTGCTGCATATGATTGAGATTACTCCTTTACTCGATAAGCAGGGAAAACATCCTTTATACTCGCAGCTGTATACGTATATTAAGAATCAAATTGAATCTGGATCAATGGCTGAAGGTACTAAGCTTCCATCGATTCGTGAGTTGGCGCACTATTTGAAGATTAGCAAAAACACTGTAGAAGCTGCTTATCAGCAGCTGCTTGCAGAAGGGTATGTGGATAGTAAAAGTCGTAATGGAATAAGAGTGCTGCCGTTAGAGGATGTGAATACAAATCGAGATTCAGTTCAAGTAAGTTCCACTAAAGATGTTAATTGGAAAAGGTATCGGTATGATTTTAACTATGGTGATATTGAATGGCATCGCTTCCCGATGAAGATATGGAAAAAATGTTTGTCGGATGGTTTAAATGGTGACCCTTATCGAATATTGGGTTATGGACATCCACAAGGAGAAGAGGAGCTTAGGGAAGAAATTGCAAAATACGTATTTCAATCTCGCGGAGTATCGTGCAGCTCCAATCAAATTATCATTTGTTCAGGAACACAACATGCCGTAAGCATGTTATTGCAGTTTTTGTCTCTAGGGGGGCAAAACATAGCTATGGAAGAACCCGGCTATAATGGCGTTCGAACGATTTTTAAAAATCATGGCTGCGAAATTACGCCCATTTCGGTCGATTCTGATGGCTTGAACATAGAAGAGCTGCAAACAAGCAATGTCAACGCAGTGTATGTGACACCATCACATCAATTTCCATTAGGCATGGTGATGTCAGTACAGAAACGAATGAAGCTGCTTCAGTGGGCAAACCAAAACGACGCTGTCATTATCGAGGATGATTACGATAGTGAGTTCCGATATGTTGGCCAGCCGATTCCCTCTCTTAAAGCATTGGACTCAGGAGAACGTGTCGTTTATTTGGGGACATTTTCGAAATCGTTTTTGCCTGCGGCCCGATTAAGCTATATCGTCTTGCCAACAAACATGCTGGAAAAGCGGGATGAGATATTTTCCGTTTACAGTCAGCCTGCATCACCTATCATTCAGCAGGCCGTGTTTTTGTTTATGAATCGCGGACATTTTGCTGGGCATATACGCAAAATGAGAAGACTGTATCAAGCGAAGCATAAAGCTTTAGTTACTGCGATATCACTGTATATGGGTGATCGTGTAAGTATCATTGGGAGCAAATCAGGACTGCATTTGCTGCTTGATGTTAAGGACAGAGAAAGCGGCCAGCTGATCGAACGGGCAGCAGAAAATGGGGTAAAAGTGTATTCTCCGAATGTACATTGGATGGATAGTGAGCGCTGTCCGGCATCCTTTGTATGGCTTGGATTTGGCGGAATGAGTGAGGATGATATTGAAGAAGGCATTCGTCTGCTAAGCCATGCTTGGTTTGGCTCAGCATAGGAGATTTATTCTAATTGCATGTGCTATAATTTTACTAAAAATACAAGATTACACTAACAACCATTGGAATTAGAAAGGTGAGATTAGTAGAATGGCTCAGGTGAAAGTTTTTGGACTTAAGGATCAATTAAATCCGATAAAACAGCAATTATCAGAAGTTATTCATTCCTGTGTAGTGGATGTATTTAAAATGCCGCTCGATAAGAAGTTTCATCGTTTTTTCGCAATGGAGAAAGAAGATTTTTATTACGCTCCTGGACGAACCGAGGCGTATACGATTATCGAAATAAGCGTATTTGAAGGTCGTTCCATCGATTCCAAAAAACAGCTTATTCGTTCGCTCTTTGATCACATTCAAGCACAATTGCATATTTCTCCTGAAGATATCGAAATAACAATTTTTGAAACTCCAAAATATAACTGGGGCATTCGCGGCCTGCCAGGGGATGAACTGCAGCTCTCCTATAATGTTAATGTGTAGCGCGCGCAGATTAGATTCTTCTGAGGCTAGTATTGCACCGTGGCTGTCGGTCAACAATGCGGCCGAGGCAATAAAGTTTTATAAAGCGGCATTTAGTGCAGTCGAGCTTTATCGGTTAGAGGACGGAGACGGGAATATAGCTATTGCTGAGCTTTCCGTTAGAGGAGCGAATTTTTGGATTCAAGAAGAGGCTGCCGCTATACCCGCAATGGTAGGTCGTGGCTTCTTCCGGATGGTTATCACGGTCAACGACCCCGATGCCTTATTCGAATTGGCTATCGCTGCGGGAGCAACAGAAATTGCACCTATAAATGAAGAACATGGCTGGCGTATTGGTCGTGTAGCGGATCCGTTTGGCTATCATTGGGAGATCGGCAAACGACTGTTTGAATAGACAAATGATAATAGGTCGATGAATCCAAAGCAAAGGGGTCATCGGCTTTTTTTGTATAATGATCATACACTTAGCGAGGTGCGAGGATATGTATAATTTCACAAAGGAACGAGAGGGATAGATGCAACTAATATCTCCCAATTACGTCTTTAACATTGCATAAATTCAATTGGGGGGCATTAAAATGAAACGTTTATGCTCAGTTTTACTCCTATTTGCAGTTATCGCAAGTGGTTGCAGCAAGGGGACGAGTGCAGGGATAAACACGGTTGATCAGCATCAACCAACAAATGATATCGTTATAGAATCAAACAATATGCCTAAAGAAATGCCGAGTGATTTTGATTTCATGGTGCGTTACGGATACAGCGAAGTGAACAAAAACGAAATTAATACTTTCCTAGATACGGCTACAAAGGATTTAGTGATGAACGGGACTGCATCTGCAAAAATTGCGTTTACGACAGAAGAGATGCGCAGCATTTATGAGAAAATGAGAGAAATAAATATAGTGGGAACAAAAAACTTAAAGCCTGCTGCTATAGGGTGTGAACGGACTCCTTACGGGGAAGACAGCTGGGAAGTTAGTATAAACGGGGAATCCAAGACATTTACTTGGACCGAGAAATATTGCGAGTTAACAAAGGATGCGAAGCAGTTGCTGGAACTGCGACAGTTCATTCATCAAATCGTTGCAGGGAAGGAAGCCTATCAGAAACTGCCAGAAGCAGAAGGCGGATATGACTGAAGATTAGAGAGAATGAACTTGAATAAAGTAGGGAGACTCTCTTGTGTGCATTCGTGCAAAAAGATTTATTGTACAGAAGCTTGGATTTGAAAAAGAGAATTACAAACAAATCTTTATGAGAATGTACGTGTGGAACCATAATCATAAAAAGAAGGAAAAGATGCAAATTTTCAAGCTATTGGAGCCGAACAGCAATAAACTAGTCGTGTTAAATGATAATACGGATATAGATGGTATTCGGATGGGGGAAATAATACATTCAACTTTATAAAATAGCAGGATATGAGATATTCCGAACAAAATTAATCAATGCTCAATTAAGTTTGGTTTTCATGGAAAAAAGATAAATGGGACAAAAAGCATAGTTGTTTAATTGTAATGAATACGATCTTGACGAGTGAGCGAGATATCGTTATACTCATTAAGCGTAATGATTACTATTAATTGAATTCGCTTTTTTTATTTGCTATATAATCGTAATTATTACGTTTAATCGAAAGCTTAAATTAATTGGAGGTGCCAATGATGACTGTTAAAAAACTGCCTGTAACTGTATTGAGCGGATATTTGGGTGCTGGCAAGACGACGATTATGAATCATATCCTACATAATCGCGATGGCTTGAAAGTCGCTGTTATCGTAAATGATTTGAGTGAATTGAATATAGACGCTAGTCTTATTAAAGATGGGGGCGGCTTGTCACGGACAGAAGAAAAGCTTGTCGAAATGTCCAATGGCTGTATTTGCTGCACGCTTAGGGAAGATTTGCTTAAGGAAGTAGAGAGCTTAGCGAAAGAAAATCGCTTTGATTATATTCTGATTGAATCAACGGGTGTTGGTGAGCCTGTTCCCGTAGCTCAGACCTTCTCCTATATCGATGAAGAGCAAGGGATTGATTTAACACAATATTGCAGGCTGGATTGTATGGTAACGGTTGTTGATGCTTATCGCTTCTGGCATGATTACGCATCAGGTGAAACATTGCTTGATCGCAGTCAAGCCGTTGGCGAAGACGATACACGCGAGGTAGTTGATTTGTTGATTGATCAGATCGAGTTTTGCGATGTGCTTATTTTGAACAAATGTGATCTTGTTGATGATGAGGAATTGGCGGAACTAGAAGGGGTTCTCCGGACCATGCAGCCGCGCGCCAAGTTTATTCGTACTTCCAAAGGCGAAGTTAATCCGAAAGAAATTTTAAATACGTCGTTGTTTAATTTTGACGAAGCTAGTCGTTCAGCAGGGTGGATTAAGGAATTGGAAGCTCCATCACATACACCTGAAACGGAAGAGTACGGCATATCCTCCTTCGTATACGAACGTGCGAAGCCATTTCATCCGCAGCGTCTTAAAGCTTGGATGGAGCGCTGGCCAGAGGAAGTCGTTCGAGCCAAAGGTATTGTATGGCTTGCGACTCGTAGCGCGTATGCACAAAGCTTGAGCCAAGCAGGGCCTTCCATACAGTTTGGACCGGCTGGTTTATGGGCTGCTGCATTGCCGGATGCGGAACGAGAAGAATTACTGCTCGAAGACCCAGAGCTGGCAAACGTATGGCACGAGGAATATGGTGATCGTGTTAATAAGTTTGTACTTATCGGCATCGCGATGAATCGTAAGCAGCTGACCGATTCGCTCGACCACTGCTTGCTGAGAGACGAGGAGCTGCCGCTTGACTGGAACGTGTTTATTGATGAATTTCCGAATGCGATGAATGATCAGATGTACTGATATTTCGGCTGTCAGTGTTGTATTTATATAAGAAGCAGCCTCAGGGAAACCTTTGAGGCTGCTTCTATTTTAATATCTTTAARGCAGCTTGCAATTATGAATTGACAGCGCTTCGGAACATTGGTACCATATTTTCATAAACGCGTGTTTACGGAAAGAGGGACTAGGATTGAGCAAGGAAATTAATAGTACGGAAATTGCTAAGCTAGCAGGTGTTTCCAGAAGCACGGTCAGCCGTGTTATTAACAATTATGCGAATGTTCCTGAGCAGACGAAGCAAAAGGTATTAAAGGTCATTCAGCAATACAATTATTACCCTAATCTATCCGCGCAGGTGCTGGCAGGCAAACGCACGCGAACGATTGGTTTGTTTATGGCCGATTCCGGGCGAGTATCCGGCGACAGCATTTCAAGCTTGCTGCTTGCCCGGGTTATTGAAAACGCTTCTTCGCATGGATATTATGTGCTGACTCATATCGTTCACGATATGAAAGATCAGAATGAGGCTCGTACGATTAAGGAGAGCTTCTATCAGCGCAGAATCGATGGAGGCGTGTTCATTGGAGCAGCTAATCATGAACCGCTTATTGAAGAACTTATAGCCGAAGGATTTATGGTGGCAATCGTAGATCAGCACTTGCCAGGACGGACCGAATCCAATCGTATTGTGTTCAACTTTGACAACGAAACGGGTGTAGGGCAAGCGATTGATTATTTAGTCAGCTTGGGCCATGAGCGAATTGGCATGATTAACGGAGATATGAATAGATACTCCGGACCATCCAAGTGGCGCGGCTTTCAAGCAGCAATGGCAAGGCATCAATTACCGCTCGTGCAGCAGTGGATGCTGCCGGGAGATTTTAACGAATCAAGCGGCTACATGGCTATTAAGGAATTTATGAAATCCAAGATGGAGCTGCCGAYAGCGATATTTGCGGCAAACGACAGCGTTGCATTCGGAGCTATTCGAGCATTGAAGGAATCCGGTATTCGTGTGCCGCAGGATGTATCGATCATAGGTTTTGATGACCATATATTGAGTGCACATTCCAGTCCGGCATTAACGACGATTCGGGTTGATTTTGCAGACATGATGGACAAATTAACGAAAACCTTGATCTCCAGCATTGAGAATGGTTCGGGCGACTATCAGCCGGTTGCGGCAAGCACGGAGCTTGTTGTCCGTGATTCCTGTCAAAGGGCAAGGGAAGATTCATAGTTAAGACCAAGACCTACGTAGTTAGAGGTCGTTATGATTTGCATAATGGCTTCTAATGTCAGGTTTGAACTGCACATTATTTTTTACTTTCAAATGAACGCGCGTTCACATGTTGTAGCTTTGTGAGAGGGGGAATGCGGATGTAGGTGAAGGAATTTCAATGAATTGGAGTATCCAGATATTGAATAGTGATTACACGGCTTTTACAGCACTTATAACGATAAAATCAACCTACAGGGGGAAACGGGCATGGATAAAAACTTGATTGGAACACGTACAGTAACTCAAATTGGATTATTAGTTCATGATATTGATACAACGTCGCAGGCGTATGCCGATTTTTTTGGAATTGAAAAGCCGAATTGGTTTTGGACAGACACGGTGGATAAAGCACAAACGGAATACAATGGTGAATCGTCAGTGGCTCGCGCCAAGCTTGCTTTTTTTGATATGGGTTCCTTGCAGCTTGAGCTTATCGAGCCGGATGAACATCCTAGTACGTGGAGAGAGCATCTCGACAAGCATGGTGAAGGCCCGCATCACATCGCGTTCGTCGTTGACGGCATGAAAGAAATTGTAGCATCCATGGAGAAAAACGGAATGGCATTGGTTCAAAAGGGAGAGTATACCGGCGGACGATACGCTTATATGGATACTTTTAAAAATTTGAAGATCATGCTGGAGCTGCTGGAAAACGATAAAAAGTAAATAATGCGATAACGAGTTTCCCAATATAGGTGATGAATGAACAGGAGGAATGAGCGGTATGAACATATTAATTACAGGCGCCAATCGAGGTCTTGGCTTAGCGATTGCTAGTGAAGCGTGCGAACGAGGGCATTATGTGTTAGCTGGGGTTCGCAGCCCGGGATCATCCGCAGAGGGCTTGCAAGAGCTGCTCACAAAATTTCCGGATCAAGTAACGATCCTGCCGCTTGATGTTGCGGATGAGAATTCGGTTCGCTACGCTTCCGAGCAAGCGGAAAACCGAGTACGCAGTCTGGATGCGGTTATAAACAGTGCAGCGATATTGCTGGGACGGGATCAGAAGCTGGAGCAGCTCGACTTGGAGCAAGTAGAGCAATCGTTCCAGACTAATCTTTTTGGGCCGATCGTCGTGCTCAAGCATTTTTTGCCTATGCTTCGTCAAGGAGAGCGGCAAAGCATCATTAATATTAGCTCGGAAGCAGGAAGCTTTACAGGCGCTTATGGCGGCGACTATTCGTATGCGCTGTCAAAGTCTGCTCTGAACATGTTCTCGGCACAGCTGCGGAATGAGCTTGCACCGCAAGGCATTGTTGTTCATGCACTTCATCCCGGCTGGATTAGAACAGATATGGGAGGCGAGCAAGCACCTGGAGATGCGACAGTATCTGCAGCTGGCATCTTGAACATCGTCGAGCGGAAAACGGAAGCAGATGCGCTTTTTATTGATCATAACGGCGCTCCTATGAATCTGTAAGGCAGAACAAAATAAAATTGGCGGTGGCTGATGAGCATACGCAGACGTACTTTGTATGTCATAGGCGGAATCATTACTCTTTTGTTAGTCGTGACGATATCATTTCGACTGTTATCAGGGTCAGAAGGCGGGAATACATTGAATAAGCAGCAGGAACAAGGAAATGCTCCAATAAACAATGCTGAATTGCCAATTGCAACGGAACCTGACTCGCAGCCAGAAATTAAGCAAGGAATGCAAGTGAAGGTGGATCAGGTTGGCTATGGAACAGCGCATGCGAAGTTTGCCATCGTGGAGGGTGAGTTGCCAAGCGAAGCGGAATTCTCGTTAGTAGACAGCAATGGCAACACGATGTTTACGGGCAGCTTATCTGAGCCGCTTGCGGATGCAGCATCACAAAAGACAATAAGAAGAGCGGATTTCTCCAGCTTCCAAACGGCTGGAGAATATAAGCTGCTAGTCGCTGGGGCGGGCAGTTCTTACCCTTTTGTCATTGGAGATGCTCCATATGATGATGCGCTCGCTGCGCTGCTCAGATCTTATACATTGCAGCGTTCGGGCGTAACGATCGACGATCCGATTACGAAGCTGAAGCAGACAGCAGGACATTTACAAGATGCGCAAGCAGAGATCTTCTTTGATGATGGAGTATCGCATAAAGGTGATCTCATTGATGTATCTGGCGGCTGGTACGACGCGRGTGATTATGGGAAATACATACCTCCAGCAGCTGTTACAGTTGCTCAGCTGCTGCTCGCTTATGATCTCAATCCAGAAGCATTTCCTGCGGGACAGCTTAAGCTTCCTGAAGGGTTAAAGAATGCGAATTCCTCGCTTCCTGATATTTTGGAAGAGGTGCGTTATGAGCTGSAATGGATGCTGCGCATGCAGCGTGCAGACGGTGCGGTTTATCATAAAGTGAGCGGCTCCGCATGGACTGGATTTGTTACACCAGATACGGATACGCAAACTCGTTATGTATTTGGTTTGTCGACGTATGGCACTGCTCAATTTGCGGGTGCAACAGCGCTGGCGTCCCGAATATATAAACCCTTCGACGAAAAATTTTCAAATCGACTGTTAGCTGCGGCTGAGAAAGCACAGAGTTACTTGAGCGCAAACGAAGTCGCTGCTTTCCGGCAGGATCCGATGCAGGATAACGGCTCTGGCGGATATGGCAAGCAAACCGACGCAGAAGAGAGGATGTGGGCACTTGCTGAGCTGTTTCGCACTACGGGAAATAGCAGCTATAGCGACGTGCTTACTAGTCGGTTTGATTATTTGTTGAAGAGCTCCCCACAGGCGGTCAACTGGGCGAATGCCCAGCTGCTTGGTCAATGGGCGTACTATCGTGCGGAGAAAGCGGATGAGCAGTGGAAGGAGCTTATTCGTACAGCAGTAATTGATCGAGCGAAGGAGCTTGTTGCAAGATCCGAAGCAGACGGCTATTTCAACCTATTGAACGCAGAGGAATACACGTGGGCATCGGTGAAATCCGGAGCTGCTTATGGCTGTATCCTTCTGATTGCAAACCTAATGAAGCCTGAAGAAGCTAGCTTCAGAGCTACTGCGCTTGAGCAGCTGCATCATGTATTTGGCCGCAGTGCAACGGGGTTTAGTTATGTGACGGGAATAGGCAGTCAATACCCGCTGGAGCCTCATCACCGCATTAATGCAGCTACTGGAGTATTAATTCCAGGCTTGGTCGTTGGAGGTCCGAATCGTTACGGCGGAGATCCTGATTTGGATGCGGTCAAGGATAGTCTCGCACCTGCCATGGCTTATTTGGATGTAAGAGGTTCTTATTCGAGCAATGAATACGCGATTGATTATAATGCTCCTGTCATTTTATTGGCCTCTTTTTTCGTTAATGAGTAATTCAATAGGGGTATAAAAAAAAGAACTGCCTGCAAAGTCTGTATAGACCAAGCGAGGCAGTTCCTTTTGTGTAGCTTATAGATATACGGCTTTGCCGGTTTTGGATGATTCATAAATCGCTTCAAGAATTTGAGAAACGACAAAAGCTTGCTCTGGTGTAACAACAGGCTCAGTGTCCTCTTCAATAGCTTTCAGCCACATTCTCATTTCGAGATCAGCATCGCTTTCTGTTTTGCCATCGTAGAAAGCAACTCCGCCTGCATTCAGATCAACCTTTGTTGCAAATAGACGGCTATGCTTCTCGCCATTAATGCGAAGGCCATCCTTCATGTCCGCGCCGCCTTCAGTACCAGACAACGTACATTTTGCTTCGTCAACTTCAAGTGTATTAAGTGCCCAGCTGGATTCAAGCACGATTGTAGCGCCGTTTTCCATAACGATCATACCAAATGCGGAATCTTCAACCGTGAACTTAGCAGGATCCCAAGGGCCCCATGCATTAGCAGCGTTCTCACGTTGCGAAAGCTTGTGGTAAGAAGTACCAAGCACTACTTTTGGCTTGTAGTTGTCAAGCATCCAAAGCGTCAAATCAAGTGCGTGAGTACCGATATCGATAAGCGGTCCGCCGCCTTGTTTTTCTTCGTCAAGGAAAACGCCCCAAGTTGGAACTGCACGGCGACGAACAGCATGCGCTTTCGCGTAGTAGATGTCACCAAGCTCACCAGCTTCACACAATTTTTTCAAGTGTTGGCTGTCTGGACGGAAACGGTTGTTGTAGCCAACAGTAAGTTTCTTGCCAGTACGGCGAGCAGCGTCAACCATACGTTGTGCATCGTGAGCTGTTTTGGCCATAGGTTTTTCAGTCATAACATGTTTGCCAGCYTCAAGCGCAGCAATGGCAATGTTCGCATGTGAATCGTTTGGTGTACATACGTGAACAACTTCAATGGAAGAATCGTTCAACAGCTCCGTGTAATCCGTGTATACTTTCGCGTCTTCTGCGCCGTATTGAGCAGCTGCGTCAATCGCACGTTGTTCAACGATATCGCAAAATGCAACGATTTCAACGTTTTTAAGTTTCTTCAAGCTTGGTAGATGTTTACCGTTTGCAATTCCGCCACAGCCAATAATAGCAAGTTTGTATACTTTAGACATGTTATAAAGCCTCCTAGTAGTATAATGAATTTTTTTATTGAGAAACGGTTTGACGAGCATTCCTGCGATATTCGGAAGGAGTGACGCCGAATTTCTTGCGAAATACAGCGTGTAAATAGTTGCCGCCGGCAAAACCGGATAACTTAGCTATTTTCTCCACCGAATGCGAACTCTCGAGCAGCTCACGGCATACGACAGCTAGCCTGATGTCTTCAAGAATACGGCTGAATGTATGTCCATGATGAAGCTCCTTGAATAATCGCTGAATTTGCCGTGAGCTTAAATTAAGCTTGTCCGCAACGTCCTCAAGCGTGATGAAGCCGTCATAGTTAGCGTAAATATACTCCAAGGCGAGTCGATAACGATAAGCCTTCATATCCCGCGTTGGAAAATGCTTCTGTTCACTTGCTGTTTCATAAGCGCGAACCGCTCGCATTAAAATCTGGATAACTGTCTGCTTAATGGTAGTATAGCTGCCGACAAAATTATCGTTGCAAGCTTGATACGCTTCAAGAAAGCGAGGCATCGCTTGATGAAGATCCATTGTTGGATACAATGGAAGCGCCTTGAGCTTCTCGATACAATTTCGTGCTTCAGCAGCTTCCCAGTCGTCATAGGAATGAACATCCTCGCCGTTATTCTGCTCGGTGCGATCAATGATATCGACATGTAGACAAAGCTCATCCATCGCTTCAAGCGGGTCTGCTTCTTGATAATGCATGATCTCAGGTCCGGTTAAATAAAGCATGCCAGGTTTTAACGCATACTCCTGGTCGCTAATAATGACCTTTCCTTTGCCCTGCGGTATGAAGTGAAATTCATATTCCGCGTGCTTATGAAATCCAATCATTCTGCCGGGAGGAAATTGCGTCAGATGGAAGCGCAGTACATGGATGTCGTAGGGTCCCCATCTGATGCACAGCTCCAGGCGTTCAAGCGCATCCTGGCGTTCATGCATGACCTCATACGGGAAGTTAGGCATGCCGATCACTCCTTGGAGTCGTTCAAATTATGTGTGTCGTATTACTCGCTCAGCTCATCGATGCGGATTGCACGGTGCTCATTAGCAGAACGGTTTGAAGCTTCCATCAGCTTTGTTAAGTCAATGGCAAGGCTTACATTTTCGTCAGCGGACGTGTTGTTCTCGATGTGCTGTACCCATTGGTCAAATGCACTTTCTCTGTTCGGCGGAATCACTTGTGCCGTCCATTGCTCAGATGATTGTGCTCCTGGTGTAGAAGTGCGAAGCAGCAGCTGGCTCTCAGGATTGCCATACAATAGCGTTCCTTCAGTTCCATGCACCTCAAGCGTAAATGGTGAATGATTGTTAACGAAGCCGGCTTCTACGATTCCGATTGCTCCAGATGGCGCGTTCAATATCGCAACTGCGTTATCTTCTACTTCTTTGCCAGTCAAATAACCAAAGTGAGCAGAAACCTCTTTTGGCATTTCATTCAAGAAAAGTCTAGTCAAATACATAGGGTGACAGCCCAAATCGATTAAAGCGCCGCCGCCGCATTGCTCTAGGTTGTAGAAGTGTTCAGGCAGCCAGTTCGCTGTTGCTCCGTTATGTGAGAGACGAGCACGAACGAGTGTGATTTTTCCAAGTACGCCTTGTGACAAAATATCGCGAATCGCCAGTGTATAGCCGTCATTTAGACGAGGCAACGATACAGTTAATTTTACATTATTTTTAGCTACTTCATCTAGTATAACATTTACTTCTTTAAGAGTTGGGGCAATAACTTTCTCTGTGAAAATATGCTTGCCGGCTTTAGCCGCTGCTACGATAACCTCTTGGTGTCTGAAGGTTGGAGCGTCAACAATAACTGCGTCAATATCATCGCGACTCAACATTTCATTAAGATCGGAATGAAAAGTAACGCCAAGCTTCTCGGCAGCTGCTTGACCGCGTTCCGCGATTTCGTCCCATACAGCAACGATTTCCGTACCAGGGTGCTCCTGAGCTTGTTTCGTATAATCCCATGCGTGTACATGCCAATAACTGATTTTACCGATTCGAATCATAGGTTCATCTCTCCCTGGGCATCTATTAGCGAATTTGCATTGCATATATAAATTTATGACAACAGCTATAATTTAACATAGTTTTATGCTTATTTTTAGTGTAATTTAATGACCAAATTTGTATGAAATTACGACAAAAATTTGTTTGACTTAAATTCTCTTACATATATTGCTTCCGATATTGACGCGGGGATATGCGGGTAATCTTTTTAAAGGTTTTACCGAAGTGGGAGAAGTTATCGAAGCCAACCGCAGCGGCAATATCGGTAATGCTCCTATCGGACTCGCGAAGCAGACGCTGCGCTTCTTTCATGCGCGTCAGAATGATGTAATCGGAGAAGGTAAAACCTGTCAGCTCCTTGAACATGCGGCTTAAATAATAAGGACTGATGAAAAAATGTTTTGCGACCTCGTCAAGCCGAAGCGTCTCCCCAAAGTGAGCGTTAATGTAGCGGATAACCTCTGAAATTTTGGCATGCATGGGAGTGGCGTGGTGCAGAGGCACTGGCTCATGCTGCTGAATATGTCTAGCTGCAGTCAGCAGAAGCTCTGTTACGGCAAACGCAGGAAACAGCTCGAAGCCAGCAGGCTGCTGTCTGATCTCTGAGAGCGTTCTACTCATTAATTGTGCTGTCGCCAGCTGCTCTTGCATAGGCATACGAATAATATGGGATTGCTGTTCAAATGGCGTCAATAAGAAGCTGGCATGTGCTCCTACCAATTTACTCAACATGGCATCATCAAAGTGTATGATAATTCGTTCATGAGCGGCATCGCCGGATTGCATCGTTTTGTGCAGCTCATGCTTCGAAATAAAGACGAGGTCGCCTTGCTCAACTGAATAGGAACGGTCACGTATAAAATAAATCCGCTGCCCTGACAGCATATAGTAAATTTCATAATAGTCGTGGTAGTGATTGTATTCCATCGTGTAGGGTGCTGTTCGCTTCGTATACTCAATGTATAGGTCGGATATAGAGCCAAAGCTATAGATGTCGGGCTGGATGCTCATTAGGGATGTACTCCTTTTGATTTTATCGCAAAATAAGCGGTGTTTGATTGAAATAGAGCAGGATATGCAGAGAATTATATCACTATCATGCAGTAATATGAAGGTAATTGGAATCGAGGAGGAATAATGAGTATGGCAAAAAAACGGTATGTATTGGTAGGCAGCGGCGGCAGGGCAGAATTTTTCTACGGTGCGCTTGCAACCGATTTCAGAGAAACGTCGCAGCTGCTCGCTTTTTGTGATATTAACCAAACTCGGATGGACTATGCGAATCGCATATTAGTTGATAAATATAACCATGAGGCTGTAAAAACGTACAAATCAAATGAATTTGAACAAATGATTGAGCAGGAGAAGCCGGATGCGGTCATCGTTACGAGCATGGATCGGACGCATCATACGTACATTATTCGTGCGCTGGAGCTTGGCTGTGATGTTGTAACCGAGAAGCCCATGACGGTGGACGAGAAAAAATGCCAGCAAATTTTGGATGCGGTTGAACGGACGGGTCGCAATGTGCGTGTGACGTTCAACTATCGGTATGCGCCGCATCATACGAAGGCTAGAGAGCTGATTGCTAATGGTACAATCGGCAAAGTAACCTCCGTTCACTTTGAGTGGCTGCTGAATACGCAGCATGGCGCAGATTATTTCCGCAGATGGCATCGCAACAAGCAGAACAGCGGCGGTTTGCTGGTGCACAAATCGACGCATCACTTTGATCTCGTGAACTTCTGGATTGGCTCGCAGCCGGAATCGGTATTTGCCTTTGGTGATCTCTTGTTCTATGGTCGCGAAAATGCAGAGCAGCGCGGGGAGACGCAATTTTATGAGCGCGCAACGGGTAATCCGCTGGCTGAGAATGATCCATTTGCGCTGCATTTGGACAAAAATGATCATTTGAAAGCGATGTATTTGGATGCGGAGCATGAGGACGGCTACCGCCGCGATCAAAGCGTGTTCGGTGACGGCATTAATATTGAAGATACGATGGGCGTGCTTGTCCGCTACAAAAACAATGCGATCTTAACCTACTCCTTAAACGCATATTTGCCATGGGAAGGCTATCGCATTGCATTTAATGGAACAAAGGGACGCATCGAGATGAATATCGTGGAACAATCGTATGTGAATTCCGGCGGCGAGAAATCCGATGAGGGCGCGCTGAAAGAGCAGTCGATTAAAGTATTTCCAATGTTTGCAGCTCCTTATGAGGTCGAGGTAGAGGAAGGCGTTGGCGGTCATGGCGGCGGCGATCCGGTATTGCTGAACGATCTATTTGGAACGCCTGTAGAGGACCCATTCCATAGGGCGGCGAATCATATTGATGGAGCAAGATCGATTCTAACGGGCATTGCAGCAAACCGTTCAATCCAGACGGGACTCGCAGTACAAATTGATGAGCTTGTGAAATTTCATAACTAGGTTGCGGAGGAGGAAGCTGGAATGAAGCCATTTATGGACGATCATTTTTTGTTGTCAAACGAAACGGCGATTAAGCTGTATCATAATTTTGCAAAGGACATGCCGATCATTGATTACCATTGCCATTTGAGTCCGCAGCAAATTTTTGAGAATAAAAGCTTTGAGAACATTACGGAGGCATGGCTGTACGGTGACCACTACAAGTGGCGGGCAATGCGTGCGAATGGAGTAGAGGAGCGTTTTGTAACAGGCGGCGAGGGAGTAACCGATTACGAGCGCTTTGAAGCATGGGCCAAAACAGTTCCGCAAACGATCGGCAATCCGCTTTACCAATGGTCGCATTTGGAGCTTCGTCGTTATTTTGGCATTTATGAGCTTATTAATGAGAAAAATGCACCGTCCATATGGGAACAGGTTAACGCCAAGCTCGCGACAGGCCAATTTAAAGCGCGTGATTTGGTCAACATGTCCAAGGTCGAGGTCATCTGCACGACAGATGATCCTGTTGATTCGCTGGAGTATCATATCGCGATCAAAGCTTTAGATGATTTTAACGTACAGGTGCTGCCTTCCTTCAGGCCTGACAAAGCGCTGGAAATCAATCGTCCTACTTTTCTAGAATGGGTTGGCAAGCTTGAAGAGGCGGCTGCAACGACGATCGACAGCTATGATGCGCTGCTTGATGCGCTTGAGGCAAGAGTAAAGTTTTTCGCTGAGGTGGGCTGCAAAGTATCTGACCATGCGCTGGACTACGTTGCGTATGCAGAGACAACGAAGGCTGATGCTGCCGCTATTTTTGCCAAAGCCTTGAACAAGGAAACGGTCTCCCTGGAAGAAGAGAAGCAATACAAAACGTTCACGCTGCTCTTCTTGGGACGTTTGTATGCCGAGCGCGGCTGGGCGATGCAGTTCCATATCAATGCGGCTAGAAACAACAGCTCGCGCATGTTTGGCAAGCTCGGACCGGATACGGGTTTTGATTCGATCAATGATAGCGACGTAGCTTACCCGCTAACGAGGCTGCTTGATGCGCTGGATATGGACGACGCGCTTCCGAAAACAATCGTGTATTCGCTAAATGCCAAGGACAATGATGTACTGGGATCCATTATTGGAAGCTTCCAAGGGGGCGGGGTGCCTGGGAAAATTCAACTTGGCTCTGCATGGTGGTTCAACGATACAAAAAATGGTATGCTTGATCAAATGAATACGCTTGCCAATCAAGGACTGCTTAGCCGCTTTGTTGGCATGCTGACCGATTCTCGCAGCTTCCTCTCGTACACCAGACATGAATATTTCCGGCGTTTGCTCTGCAATTTGCTAGGTGAATGGGTCGAGAATGGCGAGGCGCCGGAAGATATGGAGCTGCTGGGTCAAATGGTTCAAAATATTTCTTATCGCAATGCGAAAGCTTACTTCGGCTTCTAGCATGCTTGAAACGTTCTACAATTCCGCTAGCTCAGCGGGGGCTGTGGGACGTTTTTTTGTATCCAAGCGATAAGCAGCCATCAAAAATTTGAGCATCTGCGGTCCGGCTATATTCGCGGCAATTCCGAATAGCTCGGAATGCACTGCTTTTCGGCATAGCAAATAAAATGCCGCGCCGCCGATGAGCTCAAAGGCAATGAACTCCTTCCATTTCCAGGCGGGAACAATGTATATTTCAAATTCTTCTTTTTTGGCAGCTCGTGTACGCAAAATGGGAGCCCTCCTGCTAATTAGGCGCATTACAACCGTAACTAGATTATGCGGAGCAGCTTATCCATCATTCGCAATGATTTCAATAAGTATAATAGGAGTGATTGCATTGAAGAAAACAGCCTTCGTAACCGGAGCAGATCGAGGAGTAGGCTTGGCCCTCGTGAAATGCTTGCTTGAGCTAGAATATGACGTTTTTGCTGGACAATATGCGGACCATGTACCGCAGCTTGATGAGTTAAAAGAAGCACATGCAGGTCGGCTGCAGGTGCTGCAGCTGGACATATCAAGTGATGAGAGTGTGGCGAGGGCGTTCGCGGCAACAGCTGCAAGGACGGATCAGCTGGACCTATTAATCAATAACGGAGCGATATTGGGAGATATTACAGCAACGGTGCTGGATCCGCTTCATTACGCGGAGATGCTTGATGTTTTTAATGTGAATACTCTAGGCAGCTTGCGGTTGAGTCAGACCTTTATGCCGCTCCTGCTCAAGGGAGAATCAAAGTTTCTGCTCAATATTTCGTCGGAGGCGGGCAGCATAAGTGATTGCTACCGGGACAGCTGGTATGCGTATTGTATGTCAAAGGCAGCGCTGAACATGCAATCCAAGCTGATCCATAATGGCATTAAGCAGCACGGAGGCCGTGTACTGGTTGTGCACCCAGGCTGGGTGCAGACGTATATGCAGGGCAAGTTAGATGCTGCAGCGTCACTTACGCCTGAGCAATCGGCGTCCTCTATTCTAAAGCTAGTTGAAGCCCGCATAAGCTTGGATGCTGTGGCAGCAGATTGTGAATACGTGGATTATGCAGGCAATGCGCTGAATTGGTAGAAGCTTGAGACGCGGATTGGATTGTGCAGCTGAGGCTAGCGCAAGAGCTCACTTCAATAAACCAGCCGATTCAGCATTCGCTGGATCAGCTGGCTCGTTACGAATGAGTCATTATTTAGCAGCAAGCAGTTGACGGAAAGAGCGGCGCAGGATGAATATCATGAGATCGATATCCTTCTGCGTTACAATTAATGGAGGAACGAGGCGAATGGTAGATGAATTCAGTGCATTGATAAGCAGTCCCTCACGCATACAAATCGCAGCAAGCTCATCAGCGGTGTTCTCAGGTACGTCAAATGCGAGCAGAAGTCCTTTGCCGCGAATATTCGCAATCGGAAATTCGTGAGAAAGATCACGAAGGCTGCCTTCTAGAAATTGGCCTTGCAGCTTAGCGTTGTTTGCCAAGTTTTGCTCCAGCAGTTCCTGAAGCACGGCATAACCTGCGGCCATGGCAAGCGGGGCTCCTGTATAGGTTCCGCCTTGATCTCCCGGCTCAAATAAGTCATATTTGCTTTTTGTCAGCATCGCCGCTAACGGAAAGCCAGCACCAATGCCTTTGCCTAAGGTGATGACATCAGGCATAATACCGTAATGCTCATAAGCGAACAGCTTGCCTGTTCTGCCCATCCCCGTCTGTATTTCATCAAATATTAACAGCATGCCGTACATATCGCATATTTTACGCAATCCGAACAAATACGCTTCATCTACGGAATGAACGCCGCCTTCCCCTTGCACGAGCTCGACCATAATTGCACAGGTGTTGTTCGTAACCGCAGCAAAGCAAGCATCAAGGTCATTAATAGGTACATGTTTAAAGCCTTCGACCTTAGGAGCGTATAGATCCTTCCACTTTGCTTTCCCAGTTGCAGACATCATAGCTAGCGAGCGTCCGTGGAAGCTGTTCGTTAACGTAATAATCTCATATGCTCCATTCAAATTAACAGAGCCATGTTTTCTTGCCAGCTTAATTGCACTTTCATTCGCCTCAGCACCGCTGCTTACAAAAAAAGCTTTATCCATACCGCTGACGCTGGTCAGCGTCTCGGCGAATTCAATCATTGGTTTATTATAGTAACCGGGGCTTGCATGAACAAGCGTTGAAGCTTGACGTGACAATGCCTCCTGCAATACAGCAGGGGAATGCCCCAAGCTTGCAACCGCCCAGCCGCCGACAAAATCCAAGTAACGATTTCCATCCGTATCCCACAAAAACATACCCTTGCCTTTTTCCATCACGACGCTGGGACGGTGCGCCGTAAAAAGAACCGATTTCTCCGCCGTTTCTAATAATGCCTTTGTTGCTGACTTTTCCATCTGAATCATTTACGAGCCTCCCGGTTATTCATTGTATTGCATAAATATACAACATTAAGAATAAAGATTCAACCACTTTGCTTGAATTTTCTTAAAGACAACAGAATGTAGGGAAGTGGACAACAAAAATGCAAACAAAGAGGAGAGATCACGATGTGGAATGGTGATTCTTATTTAACGAAGCTATATGACGAAGCCATTGCTCGGCATCAACAGCTTCGAACTCTGCAGCTCCGAAATGAACGCAGGCCGAAGCTGAAATCAGTGCTGCGAGAGTTGGTAGGCCAGTTCGAGCCTAATCTCGCACATATACCGAAGGTGCTTGAGCGCGTTCAATGCGATGGATATGTTCGCGAACGGGTGGAGCTGTCGGCTACGCCAGAGCTGACCTTGGCCGCGTATGTGCTTATTCCGAGTGATGTGCAGGGGCCGCAGCCGAGTGTGCTGGCACTGCATGGTCATGGTTATGGGAGCAGACAAATTGTTGGTTTGCGGCAGGATGGATCACAAGATGATGAAGACCCGGGCATCCATCAGCATTTTGCTATTCAGCTCGTGAAACGGGGCATGGTCGTGATCGCACCAGACGTCATCGGCTTCGGCGAACGCAGGCTCCATGCCGATCTGGCGCTTAATCCAGATACGCCAAGCTCGTGCTACCGGCTGTCGACGCAGCTGATGATGCTTGGCAAGACATTGACCGGCCTGCGCGTATCAGAAGCGTTAAAAGCATTTCATTATTTGTCTACGCGTAAAGAGGTTGATGCTGATCGGATTGGCCTCATGGGTTTTTCTGGCGGAGGTTTAATTGGGTTTGTGACGGCCGTGCTGGAAGCGCGCATAAATGCAACGGTATTGACTGGCTTCGCGAGCACAGTCAAAGACAGCATCTTTGCCGTTCATCATTGCATTGATAATTACACGCCAAGTTTACTCGTTCACGCGGAGCTGCCGGAATTAATCGGATTAATTGCTCCGCGTCCGTTATTTCTTGAATCTGGAGAAAATGATCCAATTTTTCCGGTGGCAGGCTTTCGGAAGGCGGCAGCAGAGATTCAGGCCATTTATGAGGCGGATGGAGCTGGTGACAAGCTTCTAACGGACGTATTTCCGGGTAAGCATGAAATAAGCGGCCGACTGGCTTACGATTGGTTGAAGCAAACGTTATCGCCTTAAATTACGTCGTATATTGCTTGCGAAACTTCGTAGGCGGCAACCCGATTTGCTGCGTAAAGCAATTGGAGAAGTAGGGAACATTTTCAAATCCAACATATTGCGCGATTTCTGCGATCGGCCATTCTGTTTTGAGCAGCAGCAGCTTGGCTTGCTCAAGCCGATATTTGGACAAATAGTCGATAGGTGTCATGCCATACACCTGCTTCATGCAGCGGGTAATGTAGTTATAGTGAAAATTGAGAGCTTCAGCCATCGTTTTGCTTGAAATTTCAAATCGATAATTATTTTTTATATAAGCCTCCGCTTTCTCAGCTAGAGTGACAATGGGGCTTGTATAGCTGTCATTTTGCCGCAGGTCCATCATGCGCAGCAGCTCCTCGAATGTCTGCTGCTGCGTCCAGAATGCACTCGACTGACGCTCTCCTCCAGCTTTGTTCAGCGTACGCATTAATCGAAACGCTTGCTCTGGATAGGGGAGCGTCCATGCTTTCTGCAGGTGAAGGGAGTAAGGAGAAGTTAGAAAACGATTGTAATGCTCTTCTTGGTTAATGCCTGAGTGATCGAGCTCCGTTTGCTGCCATTCCCCCACCGCTTGAAAATGAACCCAGTAAAAGACCGCTTGAAAATGAACCCAGTAAAAG